>CAYVOU010000299.1:0-3635 GCA_964453295.1 uncultured Gammaproteobacteria bacterium | reverse complement strand
AAAGGGACATGATGACTTTACCGGAATGATGATGGTGGAAGGTGATTAAAACGGGCTGTCCCGCTCCACGGCGGGTGGCGCGGGACAGCCCGTTGGCAGGTACTGCGGCCTTGGTTACTTGCCGCCTTCGGCCAATTCCTTGATCTTTTCCAGGCCGACCTTGTAAACGGATTTAACCGCCGCCATCGCCGCGTCGTCGTTCTGGTCTTTCGGCGGATCGTTCTGGGTGAAGAAGCGGTAGAAACCAGCGCGCCAGTAGACCTTGCATTTGCCGTTGCCTTCATCCTTCACGCCCAGGAAAGATGCGTACTGATCCACCGGAAATGCCTTCGGATCGGCGTTCTCGATCTTGTACTTGTACATCATCTTTTCCGGCTCGTACTTCAACAGGAATTCCTGGATCGACCACTTGCCGTCGGTCTTGCCCACCCAGAGGTCGCGTTCGGTGCCGACCTTGTTGCCTTCCTTGCATTCCACTTTCTTGACCGGGGGAAGCCAAGTGCCGATCGCGCAGAAGTTCTTGATGACGTCCCAGGCCTTTGCCGCCGGTGCGTTGACTTCGATCGATGTTTCGTATTTAAGCCGTGACGGCCCGTGAGCGGCCGCGAGACCGGGTACGAACAAAATTGCGGCAGCGGCATACTTGAAATACTTTGACATAACTGGTTCTCCATCAGAATTGTTGTTAACTTGCGTACTCGCGTGTTTCTGGAGGTACGGAAAAGCGGGGTCCCCATGGTAATCGCTCAGTCCCACTTTGACCACCCAAAGGGGTTTGAGCGTATTGCCCGCCGTGGGTTCCCCGCCGATTGCGCCGGCCTCGCCGGCCCGGACTGACCGATGCGTCCAACAATTGTCTGGTTTCGGCGGGATCTGCGTCTGGCGGACAACCCGGCGCTGGATGCCGCGGTGCACCGTCGTGGTGGTGTCGTCCCGGTATTCATCTGGTCTCCGCGCGAGGAGGGCGACTGGGCGCCGGGCGCGGCGAGCCGCGTCTGGCTGCATCATTCGCTGCGGCACCTGTCGGAAGCGCTGCACCGTGCTGGCGCAGCGCTGATCCTGCGAACGGGGCCCGCCCTGGAAAACCTGCGGCGGTTGATTGCAGAAACGGACGCCGCGGCGGTTTTCTGGAACCGGTGCTACGAACCCGTCGTGCAGGGTCGGGATGCGCGCGTCAAGGCGGCGTTGCGCGCGGACGGACTGGAGACGCGGAGCTTCAAGGCGGGATTGCTGTTCGAACCTTTCGAGTTGGAAACCCGCCAGGGCGGCCCATTCAAGGTCTTCACCCCTTTCTGGCGCGAATGCATGCGGCGTCCCGCGCCCGCCGAACCCTTACCGGCGCCCATCAGCCTGTCGTCGCCGCAACGTTCGCCGTCACGGCGCGAACTTTCCACCCTGGGGCTGCTGCCGGCACACCCGTGGGCCGGACGTCTGATTACGTCGTGGCGTACCGGAGAAGCGGCGGCGGCCGAACGGCTGGACACGTTTCTCGATCACGACGTGGATGCCTACGGGACCGGCCGCGACTTTCCCGGCGATGCATCGGTTTCGAAGTTGTCGATGCATCTGCACTTCGGCGAGACCAGCCCGCGCCAGGTGTGGACAGCGGTAAACCGCCATGAACAAGGGCGGGGCCGGTTCGAACCCGGCACGGGCGCAGCCGCCTATCTTCGCCAGCTGATTTGGCGCGAGTTTGCGCATCACCTTCTGTATCATTTCCCGCGGACGCCGACAGAGCCGCTGCGCTCCGAGTTTGTCGCATTTCCCTGGCGGAACGACGACAGCGCACTGCGAAGCTGGCAGCGAGGCATTACCGGTTATCCGATTGTCGATGCCGGCATGCGCGAGTTGTGGCATACCGGCTGGATGCACAACCGCGTTCGCATGCTGACGGCGTCTTTTCTCGTGAAGGGCCTGCTGCTTCACTGGCTGCACGGTGCGCACTGGTTTTGGGACACCCTGGTCGACGCCGATCTCGCCAACAACACCTTCGGGTGGCAATGGACGGCCGGCTGCGGCGCCGATGCCGCGCCATACTTCCGCATCTTCAATCCGGTCACGCAGGGGCAGCGGTTCGATGGGGGCGGCCGCTACGTGCGCCGTTGGGTGCCGGAACTGGCGAATCTGCCCGACAAGTACCTGCACGCCCCCTGGCTCGCTCCTGGTGAGGTACTCGCCGCGGCAAAGGTCCGCTTGGGAGAGACCTATCCCCATCCCTGTATCGATCACATGGCGGCGCGGCAGCGCGCACTGGATGCCTGGCACGGAATGAGGCAATCCGGTAAGCAGCTTGATTGAAACGGGAAAGGGTGCCCGCGGGATGGTATTGATCCAATTTTGACGGAGACCGCTGGCGGCGCTTCCGGAAGGCGCGACAGCCGGTACCGGCGCACTGAAGCGCAATATGCGCAAGATCGCGATGATTCGTACGGCGAGCGCCGCAGGGTTCAGCGCAGGGCCTTGAGTCCGGCGGTTAGTCCTTTTAGCGAAAGGGGTACCTTGATCGGTTGACGGGCGGCATCGTCGAATATGACTTCGGCGCTGGTGCCGTTTTCGAGTTCCTTGACGAATTGCTCGTCAAGCTTGATGCCGGCGCGGCAGCCGCCGGTCTCGCAGCGTTCGACCGGGAAGCGCATGGGCTCGCCGTCGTCCACTTGCAGACTGACGCCTGGTGGCAGGGAAATACCCAATGGAAGGGTGAACAGCGCCACGGGATCCTTCAGTTCCGGCAGATAGCCTATCGCCACGTGCAGCACGCGCTGGCCGCCGGATTTCAGCACCAGGTTCTGAAAAATGAAACACTGGAGGCCTTTTTCCTTGCCCTTCGCGTCGTGGCTGACTTCGCACTTGCCGGTCCAGTTTTCGAAATTGTGGCCGTTGATCGCCTTGACCTGGGCGGCGCGGTTGGCCGGCGGAGTGGCCGGATCGGCGTGCGCGCCCGCGGCGCCGAGCAGGGACGCGGCGAACACGAGCCCGACGTGCAGGCGTCCAGATAACGGGCGCCGGGTCGGCATAATGTCGCGGGGCGGCGGTGAAGCCATGATGAGCATCGGGATTGCGACGAACTTCGTGGTGTTGCCGCCACTCTACAAGAAGCGGCCGCGAAAATACATTTTCACGATCTTGCTCGCACGAACTCGCGTGCCTCGGGTGACTCGATAAAGCTTGGCAGGACCGGCGTGCTATCGGGTGAGTGTCTGCCACCAGACGGGGGTGCGGAGCTCGTTGACGACGTCGTAGCTGTCGTACGGCTTCAGGTCAATCACAGGCGTGCCGTCGAAGGCGTCCAGTCTGCGGACGACAAGTATGTTGCCGTGCCTTTCCAGCAATTCCGCGACCGCCAGCCCCACCGGATTCGGCCGTTGCCGCCCGCGCGCTGCCAGGACGCCGAGTTCCGGCAGCTCGGCCCGCCCGCGAGGCCGGGCGCGCAATGCGGCCGGACCTGCGGCGGCGACCTTGTGCATCCAGAACAGTACGAACAGGTGCGACCAGGCTTCAATGCCCTCCAGTGCCGGCGCGAATCGTTCGAGTATCACGATTTCCGACACCAGGTCGCGTCGGCGGCGTGCGACGTCTTCGTCCGGTACCGGGTGCCGTACATGTCCAATCGCTTCAAGCTGAATGGTATCCGTAGT
>CAYVOU010000298.1:0-3639 GCA_964453295.1 uncultured Gammaproteobacteria bacterium | reverse complement strand
CCTTGCTGTTGGTCGTGCTGGCGCTGCTGGGCTTCGGTGTCATGCTGCGGGCGCCGCTGCAGAAAGCGCCGCCGCCTCCTCCTCCACCCCTGCGCGCGGAAATCTATGAATTGCCCGGCAAGGTCGGTCCCAAGCCGCGGCCCAAGAGCGAGGCCATGACCCGGGCCGCGCCCAAGCCGGCCACCCCGGCGACGCCACCCAAACCCGCGCCGGTGACGCCCAAGCCGAAGCCAGAACCGAAGCCGGTGCCGCCGGCCGTGGTTCACACCGCGCCGGCCAAGCCCGCGCCAGCGCCTGAAGCCAAGGCCACAGCCAAGCCTCCGATTGAGGCCAAGCCCGCCGAAAGGCACGGTGAAATCGCCAAACGCGCTATCCCCAAACCCCGGCCCAAGCCGCCTGTGGTCAAGGCCCGGCCCAAGCCGCCGCCGGCGGAATCCGAGCCGCCGAAGCACCTGGACTGGGCGCAACTCAATGCGCAGGTTAACGATGCCGTGACCTCGACCGTGGACCGCAGGGCCGAGGACCGGATACGCGATCCCCACAGCCTGGTGGCGCGTTACTACCTGGCTTCGGTGCTGAGCAAGCTGGAGCGGGTGGGGCAACTCACCTACCAGGCGAGCATGGTCGGCCAGGCGGCCGTGGCAATCGTCATCGGACCGCAAGGAGAGCTGTTGGACCTGCGGATTGCCCAGCCGTCGGGAATGCGGCGTATCGACGACTACGCCCAGCAGATCGTGCGGATGTCGGTGCCCTTCGCGCCGTTTCCTGCCGACATGGAGAAGCAAATGCAGAGAATCAGCATCATCGTGCACATGGATTTCCAGGGTTACCGCGACGTGCAGGCGAACTGAGACTGGCGGTCTGGCGCCGCATTGCCTGCAGGGATCTGCTTCAGGCAGGGGGCACTCATCGAATGCCGCGGCAGGACGACCGTGACGACACGGAAGCTGGGATCCGGTTTTCGGGTCAGGCGGGAATTTGAGTGGCGGGATTCCCATCGCGGATCGGCGTCGCGCAACGGGGTCCGGATGCGCCGTGGCCGAGGCTAGCGGCGACAGTTGAACGGCAGATAGATGGAGCGGATGTTGGTCTTGTTTTCACCTTTCACCGTCATCTTCTCCGGCGGCGCGGCGTTGCCGCAGACCCAGGTGATCGGGACGATGGGCGCATCTTCCACGACGGCGGGACGCAGACTCAGGATCTTGCCCTGGAGTGCGGGATAGGCCTTGTCGCCGAAGGTGATCTGGATGGCGCCGTTTTCGACCGCCACCGATGTGACGTAATAGTTGACGATCTTGCCGGCATCGGGCAGTCCGGCGGCGGCATTGTCGGCGGGAAACGTCTGCAAGGTGGCCCAGGAAAGGGCGACGGGTGCCTTGGCAATGTCGGCCAGCGGCAGTCCGTCTTTGATCTGGTCGCGGATCATCCGGCTCTGGTAGCCGGGCACGGCCATCAGCGCGAGGATGGCGACCACCGCCATCACCACCAGCAGTTCGATCATGGTGAAGCCGCGAATTCGTACGGGCAAGGTGATGTCCTGAACGGTGGTTGCCAAACCGCGCCGTCGGTCAGACCGGCTGCGGATTGCGTTCCCCGAAGAAGCGCTGGTGCCAGTAGGGATAGGCGGGCGTGACGTCGCTGGCGGCATCGAGCTTCGCTACCTGCGCCGCCGTCAGGTTCCAGCCGACGGCATCGAGATTCTGCCGCAGTTGCGTTTCGTTGCGGGCGCCGATGATTACGGTGGACACCGTCGGGCGTTGCAGCAGCCAGTTGATGGCGATCTGCGGCACGGTTTTGCCGGTCTCTTTGGCTACCTCGTCCAATGCGTCGACGACCTTGTAGAGATGTTCATCGTCGACCGGAGGCCCGGCGTGCGCGGTCTTGGGCAGCCGGCTGGTTTCCGGCAGCGGCTGGCCGCGGCGTATCTTGCCAGTGAGGCGGCCCCAGCCGAGCGGACTCCAGACCACCGTGCCGACGCCCTGATCCAGACCTAGCGGCATCAGCTCCCATTCGAAATCGCGGCCGATGAGCGAATAGTAGGCCTGGTTCGCCACGTAGCGTGCATAACCGTAGCGATCGGATACGGCCAGCGACTTCATCAGGTGCCAGCCGGAGAAGTTGGAGACGCCAATGTAGCGGATCTTGCCGGCGCGAACCAGATCGTCCAGCGTCGAGAGTACCTCTTCGGCCGGTGTCATGGCGTCGAACCCGTGCAGCTGGAACAGATCGATATAATCGGTGCCGAGGCGCCGCAGGGCGCTGTCGCAGGCCGCCAGCAGATGATGGCGCGAGGACCCAACTTCGTTTGCCCCCTCGCCGGAACGGAAGGTCGCCTTGGTTGAAATGATGACCTGATCGCGACGGCCCTTGATGGCCTCGCCGAGGATCGATTCTGCGGCGCCCGCCGAATAGATATCGGCGCTGTCGAACATGGTGACGCCTGCTTCCAGGCAGATGTCCACGAGGCGGCGTGCTTCGGCGACGTCGGTGCTGCCCCAGGCCTGGAACATCTCGCCCTTGCCGCCGAAGGTGCCGGTGCCGAAACTTAAGGCCGGGACCTTGAAGCCGGCATTACCGAGACGACGATATTCCATGGTGATTCTCCTCCGTTGCTGAAAGTGGATGTCTCGCCGAGCATGCCGCCGACGATACGCGACTTTCCTATTCAGCCATCAAGCCTTGCGACGATAAAGGGCGGCAAGGCTCATTCTGTGTTGCGAAACATGCACCAATGTGCGCCTGACTGGTCGACCTCCCATCGGTTCATCCACGTCGGGTCGTATCGGCCACTCAAAACAGCAACGGTAACAGGCCCAGCACCGCGAGGCCCAGTAAAAGAAAAAAGCTGGGTCGACCCACCTCGCGCGGTGCCAGGATATAGGCGTAGATGCCCTTGATCAGATTGTTGGAAGCCGCGGCGATCAGTACTGCCGTGGCCGCCACCGGCACTAACGTGACGCCGCCCGCGGCCTGCGTCATGCCCATGATGAAAGGGTCCACGTCGGTCACGCCCATGATCGCCGCCAGTGTGTAGACGCCGCCGTTGCCCAGATAGTGCGCGGCCAGGTGCGTTGCCACCAACATGGCCAGGAACAGCAGGGCGAACAGCAAGGCCGCGGTCAGCTCCAGCGGGTTGTGCAGGGCGCGTGCCGGGCCGCCGGCTTCGCTGACGCGGCGCGCACGCCGCGTCCACAGCCAGCCGGCCGCAATGGCCGTGCCGCCCAGGATAAGGAAAGGCTCGGCGAGCGCATCCATGAGCGCGCGGTTGAAAAGTCCGAGCAAAACCACCAGGCGCAGATACATGACGCCCGATGCCATAAGTATGGCGCCGGAGAAGAGCGGCGGTGCCTGTTCGCCGGTGGCGCGCCGCGCCAGCGCGACGGTCGTGACGGTGGAGGAGTAGGCGCCGCCCAGCACGGCCGCGAGTACGACGCCGCCGGAGGCGGTCAGCCGCTGCAGGACATAGCTGCCGTAGGAAACGCCGCTGACGGCCACGACCACCAGCCAGGTCTTGAAGGGGTTGATCTGGAACGCACCGAATTCTCTGTTGGGCAGCAACGGCAGGATGACCGCTGTCAGCAGCAGGAACTTGGTGAGCGTAATAATATCGTCAGGCGCGACCCGTTTGGCGAGAACCTC
>CAYVOU010000297.1:0-3648 GCA_964453295.1 uncultured Gammaproteobacteria bacterium | reverse complement strand
AAACCGCGCCAACGAAGTCATCGTCGCCCAGGAAATCCTGCAGACGATGGGCCTGCGCTCGTTCGTGCCACTGGTCACCGCCTGCCCGGGCTGTGGCCGTACTACCAGTACGGTCTTCCAGGAACTGGCCAACAACATCCAGGCCTACGTTCGCAGCCAGATGCCGCTCTGGCGCGAACAGTACGACGGCGTGGAAGACATGACTCTCGCCGTCATGGGCTGCGTGGTCAACGGACCCGGTGAAAGCAAGCATGCCAACATCGGCATCAGCCTGCCCGGTACGGGCGAAGCACCCGCCGCGCCCGTGTTTATCGACGGCCAGAAAAGCATCACCCTGCGCGGCGACAACATCGCCAACGAGTTTCGAGATCTTGTCGACGATTACATCGCCCGCAAGTATCCGCGCAAGGCGGCTGCCGGCGCCGAACCGGAGCCCATCGCCAAGACGGGTTGATCGCCATCAATACGAAGGCCACCGTTCACCCGGGCGACGGCGCTTGAACCGGTTTAAGTGCATTACGACAGCGACCGCGAATGGCTGAAATCGCCGTAGCCATCGCGAAGGCGATGTGGGCCATTTGCACGCTGCGGCGTGGACCGCAGGACCTGCCGGCATCGTCAACCCTGATGCTGCTGATGCTGCTGTTGAACGCGATCGGCAGCGCGATGCTGGAAGCCATCGAGATGCCCGCGGCCAGCGCCGCGCTGGCCGCGGTGATCGACACCATCGTCGTGATCGTGCTGATCCGCCTGCTATTGCAGGCGACCGGCATGCAAAACCGTTTCCGCCAGACCGTGACCGCTATCGCCGGCACCGGCCTCGTGATGACTTTCTTCGCACTCCCCACCCTGCTCTGGATTGCCGCATGGGCCGGGCAACAACGCGATCTCAGCATTCCGATGCTGCTGTGGCTGGCCGTATTCGGATGGAACCTCCTGATCATGGCGCACATCCTGCGTCACGCCATCAACAGCAATCTCGTCATCGGGTTCATGCTGGCGGTCGCGTTTGTGTTCATCGATATCCAGTTGATCAACCACATCCTTCCCACTCCGAATCCGTCACCCTGACCGGCGCATGCGACTGCACATCCTAGGCATCTGCGGCACCTTCATGGGCGGCGTCGCACTCCTGGCCAGGGAACTCGGCCACGAAGTCAGCGGTTCGGATGCCAACGTATATCCGCCCATGAGTACCCTGCTGCAAAGCAAGGGGATCGATATCGTCGAGGGTTACGATCCTACACAGCTTTCTCCCGCCCCTGATGTCGTTGTCATCGGCAACGCCCTGTCGCGCGGGAATCCGGCCGTGGAACACGTGCTCAATCGGGGCCTGCGGTACACCTCCGGCCCGCAGTGGCTCGCCGACCACCTGTTGCCGGAACGCTGGGTGCTTGCCGTGGCCGGCACTCACGGCAAGACGACCACCACCAGTATGCTGGCGTGGATCCTGGATGCAGCCGGGCTGGCGCCGGGTTTTCTGATCGGCGGTGTCGCCGAAAACTTCGCCACCTCGGCGCGACTGGGCCAGGCACCGTTTTTTGTCATCGAAGCTGACGAATACGATACGGCCTTTTTCGACAAGCGCTCGAAGTTCCTGCATTACCGTCCGCGGACCGCGGTCCTCAACAACCTCGAATTCGATCACGCCGATATCTTTCCGGATCTCGACGCGATCAAACGGCAGTTTCACCACCTCGTCCGCACGATCCCCGGAGAGGGTCTGATCATCGCGCCGGCCGGGGATTGCAACATCACCGCCGTTCTGGCGGAAGGCTGCTGGTCGCCGCGGGAGACAATCGGTGCCGGCGGCCAGTGGCGAGCCGAACCGACTTCAGCCGATTACAGCGCATTCGAGGTATTGCTGGACGGCAATCCGGTCGGACACGTCGCCTGGAACCTGCTCGGCCGCCACAACGCCGACAACGCCCTGGCCGCCATCGCCGCCGCACGCCACGCCGGCGTGGCGACCGCGTTTGCCACGGATGCCCTGGCAAAATTTCTCAGCGTAAAACGCCGCCTGGAAAAAATCGCGGACATCGGCGGCATCAGCATTTACGACGATTTCGCGCACCACCCGACTGCCATACGCGTCACTCTCGAGGCCTTGCGGGCCCGGGTTGGCGGATCCCGCATCATCGCCGTCCTGGAACCGCGCTCCAACACCATGAAAATGGGCGTGCACAAGGAAACCTTGTGTGCGGCCCTGGAACCCGCCGACCTGACCCTGCTCATGGAACCGCCGAAGTTGGGCTGGGATTTGTCCGCGGCAACGGCGGCATTGGGCGACAGGCGCCAGGTCTTCCACGAAGTCGATGCGATCGTCAGCGCGCTGGGGCGGATGGGGCAAAGCGGCGACCACATTCTCATCATGAGCAACGGCGGTTTCGACGGCATCTACGGGAAGCTGACCACGGCGCTCTCCGGACGCTGAACCCTCCGTCCATCGCCGACCGGAGCCACATCGTGCCATACGGCGGCGGCGCGCCCCTCTCAATTCAGTAACTTCCATAGTTTTCTGATAGTTGTAACGCGTTACAACGCAAGCGACCGATCATCAGCGATTAAAATTCCGGCGCACCCGGCCGATACTATTATTTGAGTACCGGGACGCGGCGATGGACAGCATGCCGCGCCTGCGGTCCCATTCGGCAAATGCAAGGAAAAATATGACCGACCAACCCAGTATTACCCAGGACCCGCTCTACCACCTGTTGCGGGAAGGCGAGATTAAAGAATTCAACAAGCGTCGCGCCGCCGGCGAAAGCTGTGATTTGACGGGAACGGACTTGAGCCGGCTCGACCTGCGCGAAATGAACGCCGACGGCCTGGATTTGAGCAATGCCTATTTCCGCATGACCGACCTGCGCGGCATCGATTTTCGCAATACCCGGCTGGAGGGGGCGAGTTTCGCTTCCGCCAACATTTCCGGGTGCTATTTCCCAAAGGCCTTGCGCCCCGAGGAACTGCTGTTGTCGGTGACCCACGGCATACGGGTGCGTTATATCCCCTGAACCGAGCGAACCGCGTGATCCACGACGCACGACGACGATGCCGCGAACGTCGCGGCCTCAGATCCGATCGGTGTCCGGCGGTTCGGCGATAACGGTATTTTCGATAAAGCCCAGGCCGTCGATCTCGACCCTCACGACATCGCCAAGCTTAAGGTAGCCCCGCGGATCCATCTTTACTCCCACCCCGGCACAGGTGCCGGTGGCGATGATGTCGCCCGGTTCCAGGGTAAACGCGGTCGACAGCACCTCGATCTGTTCCCAAATGTTGAAAATCATGTGCCTGGTGTTGGAACCCTGTCGCTGTTGTCCACTGACGATGGTTCGGAAATCCAATGCGTGGGGATCCACGACGTCCTCGGGCGTCGTGATCCACGGGCCTATCGGACCATGGGTGTCGAACGACTTCCCTAGCGTGAACGTGGCCGACTTCGCCTGCCAGTCCCGCACGCTGACGTCGTTCACGACCAGGTAACCGGCAATCACTTCCGGGGCTCGCTCCCGAGGTACGTGGCGGCAGCGACGGCCGATCACCACGCCGAGTTCTCCCTCATAGTCCAGCTTGGTCGAAACGCGCGGCATGTGGATTGGATCGTACGGACCCGTAACGCAGGTCGACTGCTTGTTAAAGAACATC
>CAYVOU010000296.1:0-3662 GCA_964453295.1 uncultured Gammaproteobacteria bacterium | reverse complement strand
GTCCGGCGCGCCCGCAAGGCCGGCGAACTGACGATGTGATACGGGCCTTTTACCCGCTCACGCAGCCATCGAGCCATGCGGGGGACGTCCCGTTCGCCGCGCGGCGCCAGCGACCTGTCGTAGTCACTATCCACACCTGCTTCCCAGGCGGATTTCCCGTGTCGCATCAAAACCAGACTCGCAGCCATGCCTTCACCGTTCCAATATCAACCACCCTGGGTGCCGCAAGGCACCTGCCTGCCCTATTAGAGTACGGACACCCGGGATCGTTTGCCGCACGTCGGACGCGCACCGTCAGATGGCAAGCGGACCCGCCGCTACTTGACCCGCATGCCGGGCTCGGCGCCCTGGTCCGGGCTGAGGATGAAAATTCCCGGCCCATCGCCCGAGGCGGCGAGGACCATGCCCTCGGAAAGTCCGAACTTCATTTTGCGCGGTGCAAGGTTTGCGACCATCACGGTCAGCCGCCCAACCAGTTTTTCGGGATCGTAGGCCGACTTGATGCCGGCAAACACGTGGCGTGGCTTCTCTTCGCCGATGTCCAGGGTCAGCTTCAGCAGCTTGTCGGCGCCCTCGACATGCTCGGCGTTGACGATCCTGGCGATGCGCAGGTCCACCTTGGTGAAGTCGTCAATGCTGATGTGATTCGTCTCGTTCATGGCTTTTTCGTCGCCGTGCTGTTGGTGCTGCGCGTGCCGCTGCTCCGAATGGCTGTCCTTCGCCGGCTTCAGGCTTTCCTTGCTGGCCTCAACCATTGAGGCAACTATCTTGGCTTCGATTCGCGTAATGAGGTGCGCATAAGGGCTGATCCGATCCGGCAGGACCGTGCCGTCCTCCCAGACGAAGTCCCGATCCATCCCGAAGAATTCCCTGGCGATACGCGCCGCCGTCAAGGGCAGCACCGGTGCAAGCATCACGCTTAGCAGCTTGAATCCGTAAAGCGCCCTCGAACACAAGTCCTGCAACTCATTCCCGCGCCCGGCCTCCTTGGCCAATGCCCACGGCTTCGCCTTGTCGAATTCTTCGTTGATGCCGTCCGCCTTGCTCATGATATGCCTCAGCGCCTGGGCAAAGTCACGGTTTTCATATTGTCCCGCAACCAGGAACAGGCTGCCCCTGGCGCCGTCCAGCACAACATTCATGTCGCCGTGGAACGCCAGTTTTCCATCGAAATGTTTGGTGATGAAGCTCGCCGCGCGGGAAGCGATGTTGATGTACTTGCCGATGAGATCGGAATTAACGCGGGCAACGAAGTCGTCGAGGTTGAGATCGATGTCGGCCATGGTGCCGTTCAGCTTGGCGGCATAGTAATAACGTAGGTATTCGGGGTTCTTGACGTGCTCAAGGTAGCTGCGGGCAGTGATGAAGGTGCCGCGCGACTTCGACATCTTCTCGCCGTTCACCGTAAGGAAGCCGTGCGCGAACACCTTGGTGGGGGTGCGGTAGCCGGCGAACTCCAGCATCGCCGGCCAGAACAGGGCGTGGAAATAAAGTATGTCTTTGCCGATGAAGTGAACCATTTCGGTATCGCCCGCGGACCGCTCGCCGCCGATAAAATCCGCCACTTCCGACCCGCGCCCGATGCGTTCGAAATAGTTTCTGAAGCTGCCGAAGTAGCCGATCGGAGCATCCAGCCAGACGTAGAAGTACTTCTTGCCGTCGGTACCCGGGATCTCGAAACCGAAATACGGGGCATCGCGGGAAATGTCCCAGTCGTTCAGGCCCGCGGTGAACCATTCCTGCATTTTGTTCGCCGCCTCCGGCTGCAGCGTCGGTTCCGCGGTACGCTTGCCTGTGGTCCAGTCTTTCAGGAAGGGTTCGCAGTCGCCCAACTTGAAGAAATAATGTTCCGAGGCCTTGCGCACCGGCGTCGCGCCCGAAACCGCGGAGTAAGGGTTCTTCAGATCGGTCGGCGCGTAGGTCGCACCGCAGACCTCGCAGGAATCGCCGTACTGGTCTTTGGCGCCGCATTTCGGGCATTCGCCCTTGATGTAGCGATCCGGCAAGAACATGTGTTTCACCGGGTCGAAGAACTGCTCCACGGAGCGGACCGCGATGAGGTCACGTGCCTTCAGCTTGAGGTAGATGTCCTCGGCATAGTAGCGAGTCTCCGGCGAGTGGGTCTGGTGATAGTTGTCGAAGGCGACCAGGAAATCGGTAAAATCGCGCTTGTGCTCTTCATAGACCGCCGCTATCAACGCGTCCGGGGTGATGCCCTCCTTGTCGGCACGCAGCATGATCGGCGTCCCGTGATTGTCGTCGGCGCAGACGTAATGCACCTCGTGGCCGCGCATTTTCTGGAAGCGCACCCAAATGTCGGTTTGTATGTACTCGACCAGGTGGCCCAGGTGTATGGAGCCGTTGGCGTAAGGCAGGGCGCTGGTGACCAGCAGGCGGCGTTTGGTGTCGGACATGTCTCGAAAACCGGGCGTGGGAAGTGGGAAAGGCGGTGAGTATACCGTTTCAGGGCGGCTCTTCGGCACCGTCCCGACCCTCCCGTGATGTGACGGCCGTCATCAGGCCCGGCGTGACGGCCCCGCGGCAACCGGGCCGGCGCGGGCGCCACGGCGTTTGGTGTAGAATCCGGGATCCATTGAACGACCGCAGAGTTTACCCATGAGTACCGTAACCCAAGAACAAATTGAAGCGGCGCTCGCCGGCTATCGCGACCCCTACCTGGGCCTGGATCTGGTCAGCGCCAAGGCAGTCAAGCACATAAGCGTTGAGGACGGCCGTATCGACATAGGCGTGGAACTGGGGTTCCCGGTGAAACGCTATGCCGAGACACTGGCCGACGCGCTGCGGGCGCAGCTTGCGGAAGTGGCCGCGGGCGCAGAGGTGACGATCAGCGTCGACGGCAACATCGTCACCCACGCCGTGCAGAAGGGTATAAAAACCCTCCCGAACGTCAAGAACGTCATCGCCGTGGCATCCGGCAAGGGCGGCGTAGGCAAGTCGACGGTTGCCGTCAACCTGGCGCTGGCGCTGCAGGCCGAAGGTGCGCGGGTCGGGATCCTGGACGCCGACATCTACGGACCCAGCCAGCCGCGCATGCTCGGCGCCCACGGACAGCCCGACACCACCGACGGCAAGCGGATTGAACCGAAAGTCAGCTACGGCGTGCAATCGATTTCCATCGGCCATCTCATCGATGAGGAAACCCCGATGATCTGGCGCGGCCCGATGGTGACCGGCGCCCTGGAACAGATGCTGCGCGATACCAACTGGAAGGACGTCGACTATCTCGTCATCGACCTGCCGCCCGGCACCGGCGACATCCAGCTGACGCTTTGCCAGAAAGTCCCGGTCAGCGGCGCGGTGATCGTGACCACGCCGCAGGACATTGCCCTGCTCGACGCGCGCAAGGCGCTCAAGATGTTCGAGAAGGTTGAAGTCCCCGTACTTGGCGTGGTGGAAAACATGAGCACGCACATCTGCAGCCAATGCGGCCACGAGGAACATATCTTCGGCCAGGGTGGCGGCGCCCAAATGGCCAGCCAGTACGGCATAGAACTGCTCGGCAGCCTGCCGCTGGACATCCGCATCCGGGAAGGGGTGGACAACGGCAAGCCGACGGTGGCGATGGAACCGGATTCGAAGATCACGGCAAGCTTCTGCGAGATCGCCCGCAAAGTGGCCGCCAAGATTGCCCTGCGCAGCCG
>CAYVOU010000295.1:0-3677 GCA_964453295.1 uncultured Gammaproteobacteria bacterium | reverse complement strand
CTTCAACGGCATGACCTGGACGCGGCTCGCGGTGTTCGTGCCGCTGGTGCTCGTGAGCTTCGCGCTGGCCATGCTGCTGCCGAAGGCGCTGAACGCGCTCAACCTCGGACCGCTTTACGCGGCCAGCCTCGGCGTCAACACGCGGCAGGTGAGCTGGAGCGTGATCCTGGTGTCGTCCTGCCTGGCCGGCGCGACCACCGCCTTCTGCGGACCGATCGGCGTGCTCGGCACGGCGATCCCGCACGTCGCCCGCGGCCTGTTGCGCAGCGCCGATCACCGCCTGCTGCTGCCGGCCTGCGCCACGGTCGGCGCCGCCATCGCCCTGCTCGCGGAGATCCTGGCGCGCACCCCCGGGCAGGGCACCGGCCTGCCGCTGAATGCCGTGACCGCGCTGGTGGCCGCGCCGGTGGTGCTGTGGGTGCTGTTCCACAACCTGCGCTTCGAGGCCGGCCAATGAGCGCGGGACAGTTGCAGACCGAGGGCCTGGTCACCGGCTTTCGCCGCGGCAGCACGGTGGTGCGCAAGGTCAGCACGCTGCCGGCCTTCGCATGCCGGCGCGGCGAGGTGCTGGCGGTGCTGGGCCCGAACGGCGCCGGCAAGTCCACGCTGCTGCGCACCCTGGCCGGGCTGCAGGCGCCGCTGCACGGATCGCTGAGCCTGGATGGCGTCGCGCTGCAGGCAATGACGCCGATCCTGCGCGCGCAGCGCATCGCCATCGTGCTGAGCCACCACCAGCCGCCGGAAACCATGCGCGTGGTGGAACTGATCGCGCTGGGCCGGCATCCACATACCTCGGCCTTCGGCGTGTTGACGGCGCGTGACCGTGCCGCCGTCGGCGCCGCGATTACGCAGACCGGCCTGCAGGCGCTGGCCGGACGCGCGGTGCGCGAACTGAGCGACGGCGAGCAGCAACGCGCCTGGCTGGCACGGGCGCTGGCACAGGAGCCGGACCTATTGATCCTCGACGAACCGACCTCGCACCTGGACGTGGCGCGGCGCCTGGAACTGCTGGATCTCCTGCACCGCGTGGCGCGGGATCGCGGCATCGCCGTGGTGCTGTCCACGCACGAACTGGACCTGGCGCTGCGGCACGCCGACCGGCTGCTGGTCCTGGACAACAAAGGCGGCGGACGCATCATGCTGCCGGGCGCGGGCGACGTCGCGGCGCAGATCGCCGAGGTCTTCGGCATGCGCATGATCGCGATGGGTGGCGGCGCCGAGGCGGCCACCGGCGATCGCGCCGCGAACGAGGCGGGCCGCAAATAACGGCGCCGCCGTAGCGCATTAAGGAGTCGAACCATGAGCATCAAGCTGACACGCATCTACACCCGCACCGGCGACGACGGCATGACCGCACTGGTCGGCGGCGATCGCGTCGCCAAAAGCTCATTGCAACTGGAAACCTACGGCACGCTGGACGAGCTGAACAGCTTCATCGGCGTGTTGCGCAGCCACGTGCTGACACAGACCGACGACGGCGAGATCGTCGCCCATACCAACGGCATCCTGCGACAGGTGCAGAACCGGCTGTTCGACATCGGCGCGGTGCTGGCCATGCCGCTGGACAAGCTTGGCGAGGTGGCGGCGTCGGTGAATGCCGAGGACATCGCCTGGCTGGAAGAGGGCATCGATGCCTTGAACGCCGAGCTGAACCCGCTGGATTCCTTCACCCTGCCGGGCGGCGGCATGGCCAACGCCTATGCGCATGTCGCGAGAACGGTGTGCCGGCGCGTTGAACGCCTGCTGTGGCGGCTGGCGGAAGCCGCACCGGCGATCCCGCCGGAGATCATGCGCTACATCAACCGGCTCTCGGATTTCCTGTTCGTGTATTCACGCTGGATCAGCCGGCGGCTGGGCGAGATGGAGTTTTTGTGGGAACCGCGCTCGGCGCTGCCGCCTGAAGGCGACGGTTGAAAGTAATCGATGCCGGGGTGAACGAATGTAAACCCCAGGCATCGAATATCGTCGCTGGTGATTACTGGATGGGCGGGCGGGACTGCAGGTAGGACTGGACTTCGTTCAGGACCGCCAGCGGATCGCGCATCTCCAGCAGGCGCTGGCGCACCTCCGCGTCCAGCGGCAACATCTCGACCAGGCGCCAGCCCACCCAGCCCGCATCGTCCAGGCACACCGGGCTGGAGAAGTTGTCTTCTCCCACCCTGTTGATGACGCGCTCCAGCAGATTGGCCAGGTGGCCGTACCCGGCCGGCAGCGGTAATGGCGCAACCTCTTCGAACTCGACTTTCGCGTGCACCAACCCGTTCTTCTCGGTCCACGTCTCCACGATGCGGAAGATCGATTCGCCGCGAGCCATCAGTTGGAACATGCCGGTCTGCGGCATATCCCAGCGCGTGATGCGGGCGCTGCAGCCGGTCTCATAGGGCACCGCGGGTGCGCCGACTTCCTTGCCCTCTCGGATCAGGCAGACCCCAAAGGGCGCATCATCGCGGATACAAATCTTGGTCATCTCGATGTAGCGCGGCTCGAACACGCGCAGCGGGAGTTGTCCCTGCGGAAACAGCACCGTGCCCAGGGTAAAGATCGGAATTTCCGTGAGTGTCGTCATATCGAGGCTTTTGGACAAAGACCAGCGGCGGTCAACGGGCGGCGTGTTCGGCAACTCATTTTCCAAGTATCGAACAGATCCGCCGGGGTGGAAACCGCTTTGCGGCCACTGCCGCCCGTCCGCCGGTGGCGCCGGGGTCGGGAAACGGTTAATCTTCGCGCACCGCAGGTGACGCGATGCCGCAAGGCAAAGCGTTTAATCGGGAAGCCGGTGCGCCTGGTCCATTCGTTTCATGGATCGGGCAATGCCGGCGCTGCCCCCGCAACGGTAAGTGGGTATCGAGGTTCGTCAGCAATGCCACTGCGCGCAAGCGCGGGAAGGCGACGAACCCTGGAGGCGCCCAAGCCTTCGACCCATGAGCCCGGAGACCGGCCCGCGGTTACCTGTCCCATTGGTCGCGGCGGGCGGCCCGGATGGCATCCGCATTGCGGCCGGGCCCGTACTTCCGCCGTCTCCGCACGATGTCCCTCCCCTCCGCCGTCACACCGCTGGGTTTATCCCTATCGCGCGGGTGTGCGTAACGGAGGAAGCATGAACTTCAACATTCGTATTTCGAACGCCGGGCCGCTTTGCCTGCTGGCCGGCCTGTTTTGTCACGGCGCCCAGGCAGCGCCGGCGCAAGGCTCCATGCCGGAAGTGGTCGTGTCCGCGAACCGGGTCGCCGTGCCCTCGGACCAGGTCGGCAGCGCCGTGGTGGTGATCACCCGCGCGCAGATCGAGGCCAGCGGCGCCGCCAACGTCACCGAGGTGCTGCGCGGCGAGGGCGGCGTGCAGATCTCGGATCTCTACGGCGACGGCAGCCGGCCCACGGTCAGCATGCGGGGTTTCGGCGCCAATGCCCAAGGCGTTTGCTGGGCCGACCAGGACGGTCAGGTGTTGCGTTTCGAGTTGCTGCTGCGCGTGGTTGCGGCGGCGGACGCCCGGGCCGGGTTTACGGTCCTGGACTACGGCTGCGGCTACGGCGCTTTCTTCGACTACCTCGACGCCGATCCGGCGCTGAACGCAACCGCCTATCTGGGCTATGACCTGTGCCCGGAAATGGCGCGCGCCGCGCGCGCCCGGGTGCGCGACCCGCGGGCCAAGTTCATCTATGCCGACAAGATTTCGCGCG
>CAYVOU010000294.1:0-3682 GCA_964453295.1 uncultured Gammaproteobacteria bacterium | reverse complement strand
AGTATCACGGCTACGCACGCAACTTCCCGCTGTGGGCGCTGGCGCGTTACCGCAATCTCAACGACGGACGTTGATTGCCGCCGGCTTGGTCTGCGCACTGCCGGCTGAAGCGCGGGCGTTTGCCGGCAGGCCGGTCGCGGCCGACAGCGTCGTCCTCGTCGATCCCTTCCTGATTGCCGTCACCGGCATGGGCGCTGACCGCGCCCGTGCCGGTGCCGATCGCCTGATCACCCAAGGCGCGAGATTGCTCGTGAGCTGGGGTACGGCCGCCGCGCTCGCGCCCGGTCTGCGTGCCGGCGACTTGTTGCTGCCCCCGTCCGTGCGTTGCGGTTCGCAGGATCTGGCAGTCGACCCGGTGCTGCGCCAACACCTGCTGGAGAAGCTGCCCGACGGGATCCGCGCCCGGCAGGGCACGCTGCTGCAATCCGCCGAGGTGGTCCGCAATAGCGTCGACAAGCAACGGCTGCTGTCGCAAACGGGAGCCGACGCCGTCGACATGGAAAGCGGCGCAGTCGCCCTCGCGGCGCAGACCGCGGGAGTGCCGTTCCTCGTCGTCCGTGCCGTCGTCGATGCACACGACGTGACGTTACCGGCTTGCGTGCTTGACGCCACCGATGCGTTCGGACGCGCGCATCCCCGGCAACTGTTGCTCGGGATCGTGAAACAGCCTGGCGTCCTTATCGATTTATTGAAGTTGGGCAGGGCGTTCCGTGCGGCACTGGCCAGCCTGCGCGCCGCTGCGCCGGTACTCAGGAGCAGTTTCGCCAAAGCCTGAATGCGATCGCTTTCCGCCGTGGATGCAACTTGCCATCATGGAAACCTTGGTTTATAAATCGCGCTCATTTCTCAACCCGCCACGCACGGGAATAACTCTGCCAGGGAAGGGCGGGACCAAGCTTCCCGCCACCTGCCCTGTCAGGAAGGCATTGCCCGCATGTTTTATTCAGAGTTTCGTCGGTGCCCGTCGATACCGGTGCCGATTCCGGAAGGCATGACCTCATGACGACACTGGTGACGGGCGCAAACGGCTTTGTCGGCTCGGCGGTGCTGCGCCGCCTGCTCGACGAAGGCGTACGGGTTCGGGTGCTGGTGCGCCCAAGCAGCGACCGGCGCAACCTGGAAGGCCTGGATGTGGAGATCGCCGAAGGCGACCTGCGCGACGCCGCTTCGCTCGAAGCCGCGCTGAAAGGTTGTTTCGCGCTTTACCACGTTGCCGCCGACTACCGACTGTGGACACCGAACCCCCAGGAACTCTACCAGAGCAACGTCGAGGGAACGCGCAACATCATGCACGCCGCTGGCGAGGCCGGCGTCGAACGCATCGTCTACACCAGCAGCGTCGCCACCCTGGGACTGAACAAGGACGGCACGCCGGCCGACGAAAACACCCGTGTCTCGATCAACGACATGATCGGCCACTACAAGCGCTCCAAGTATCTCGCCGAGGAACTGGTGCGCAAGCTGGTGCGCGAACAGCGCCTGCCGGTGGTAATCGTCAACCCGTCCACGCCAATCGGGCCGCGCGACATCAAGCCCACGCCCACCGGACGCCTGATCCTGGACGCCGCACGCGGGCGCATGCCCGCCTACGTCGACACCGGACTGAACCTGGTGCACGTTGACGATGTCGCCGCCGGCCACCTCGCGGCGTTCCATCGCGGCCGCATCGGCGAGCGCTACATCCTTGGCGGCGAGAACCTCTGGCTCAAGGAGATCCTCGAACGCATCGCCCGCATCACCGGCCGCAAGCCGCCCCGCATCCGCCTGAGCCAGAACGTCGTCATGCCCATTGCCTACATTTCGCAGGCGTTCGCGCGCCTGACCGGCGGGGGCGAACCGCGCGCCACGGTGGACGGCGTCAAGATGTCCCGCAAACTCATGTTCTTCACCAGCAACAAGGCGGAGCAGGAACTCGGCTATCGCGCCCGCCCCGTCGACGAGGCGCTGAAAGATGCCGTCGACTGGTTTCTCGCCCAAAAGAAAAAATAGCGCTCGCCCGTCGCGGCTGCAATTCCTGGCGGGATCCGCCACGTTCGTCGATAACCCTGAAAGCACCCACGGATTAAACTCCCTTCGAACCAAAAGGCCCCGGCCGTTCGGTGCGGAGTGGTGATGCGCACGGTTATGAAGTCGCCGCGCAGGGCTGCGCGCGTCCGGGAGATTGGTACTCTTCGGTTTGCGCCGTCCCCCAAACTCCTCGATCAAAGAGACGCGATGTCCTGCAATTCCGCAATCGGTTGGTAAGAAACGTCCGCTGCCATGGCCACGGCAGCGCGGCGGATCATGCTCTCTCGCGGGCGAGGTTCAGGATAAGAAGGAACGCAGTTATTGTGGTGCCGGCGCCAGTTGCTGCAATTCGCGCAAGGCGACCGAAAGCATGGCGTTGTCGACACTGCCCGCCGCCTGCATCTCGGCCAGCAGTTGCTGCCAGTGTGCAAGCGGCACCGACTGCTGCGCCTGCCAGGCTTCTATCAGTTCGGACGAACCGGCCTTGGCGCCGGCAATCCGGAAGGCGCTGACGGTGAGGTTGCGCAGCTGCGCAGCGACATCGTCCAGCATCGCCGCCCGCGCCAGCCCCTGCCAGCGCGTCTCGGCGGGCAATGCCGAGAGCTGCTCCCAGAGCCAATGCACGTTCAGCAGGCCATCCAGGGCGTAGTAGGCTTCGGCAGCCAGCGCCGGCGGGTGGCCGACTTCGGCGGCGATTTCCGCGATGTCCAGGGCGCTGTGCATTTCGTACAGGCAGCCTGCTGCCTGCGCCAGTTCCTCCGGTACGCCCAGGCCGCAAAGGCGCGTTGTCTCCGCTTCGAGCTGTTCGCGATAGCCCGGCGAAACCACGCGGTAGAGATCCGCCGCCAATTCCGCGACCGGCGCCGCAAAGTGCGCCACCGTCTCGTTGAGGTCCTGCAGGTAGTTGCAGTGGCGCAGGAACCAGAGAGTGCCGCGGAACAATAACGGCTGCACCGCGACGATCATGGCGGTCTGGGTCTCGTCGGCCACCTTGTTGTCCAGTGCCTCGACCTGCGTCCAGAACCGTACCAGCCCGAACACTTCGCGCGCGGCGAGGTAGGCGCGCACCACGTCGGGTGCCGCCGCCGCGGATTCTTCGCGTACGCGAAAAACGAAACTGGGACCGACCCGGTTGACCATGCTGTTGACGATATGCGTCGCGATGATTTCCCGCCGCAGCGGATGGCGCTGGATCGACTCCGCGAAGCGCTCACGCAGCGGTCGCGGGAAATAGCGATTGATGGCGGTGGCGATATACGGATCCTCCGGCACGTCCGAGCCCAGGACCGCGTCGTACAACTCCATCTTGCCGTAGGCCAGCAAGACAGCGAGCTCGGGCGCCGTGAGTCCCACCTGATGGGTTTTGCGCTCACCGATGTCCTCGTCGAACGGCAGAAACTCGAGCTTGCGGTTCAGCTTGCCGCTGTTGCCGAGCTGGCGCAGGTAGCGCGCGTGCTTGTCCAGCAATTCGGTTCCGCGAGCCCGTGTGACCGACAACACCTGGGTCTGCAGGTAGTTGTCACGCAACACGAGCGCAGCCACCTCGTCGGTCATCTCCGCGAGCAGGCGATCGCGCTGCTTGGGCGTGAGTTCACCATCGGCAACGACACTATTCAGCAGGATCTTGATGTTGACCTCGTGGTCGGAACAATCGACACCCGCCGAGTTGTCTATC
>CAYVOU010000293.1:0-3686 GCA_964453295.1 uncultured Gammaproteobacteria bacterium | reverse complement strand
CGGGTCAGGACGTCGGGGCCGTTGCCGATCAGAGTCGCACCTTTCACCGGGCGGGTGATCCGGCCGTGCTCGATGAGATAGGCCTCGGAGGTGCTGAATACGAACTTGCCGTTGGTGATGTCGACCTGGCCGCCGCCGAAATTGACCGCGTACAGGCCCCGGTCCACCGAGGCGATGATCTCCTCCGGACTGTGGCTGCCAGCCAGCATGTAGGTGTTGGTCATGCGGGGCATGGGCCGATGCGAGTACGACTGGCGGCGGCCGTTGCCGGTGGGGGCGACGCCCATGAGGCCGGCGTTGTGCTTGTCCTGCATGTACGCGCGCAGGATGCCGTTTTCGATCAATACGGTGCACTGCGAGGGCGTTCCCTCGTCGTCGACCGTCAGGGAACCGCGCCGGTCGGGCAGGGTGCCGTCGTCAACGACGGTGCATTCCGACGAGGCGACGCGCTCGCCCAGGCGGCCGGCGAAGGCGGAGGTGCGCTTGCGGTTGAAATCTCCCTCCAGGCCATGGCCGATCGCCTCGTGCAGCAGGATCCCGGGCCAACCGGGCCCCAGCACCACGGGCATGGTGCCCGCCGGGGCCGGATCGGCCTCCAGCTGGACCAGGGCCTGGCGCACGGCCTCGCGGGCGAATTCCTCGGCCCGGTTGTCCTGCAACAGCCAGTCGTAGCCGACGCGACCGCCGCCGCCGTAGCTGGCGGACTCGCGCCGGCCGTGGTGTTCGGCGATGACCGAGACATTGAAGCGGATGAGCGGCCGCACATCGGCGGCCAGCGTACCGTCGCTGGCCGCTATCATCACTACCGTGTGTCGTGCCGTCAGGCTCAACATGACCTGGGTGATGCGCGGGTCCTGGCGCCGGACCAGAGTGTCGATGTGCGTCAGCAGTCCGACCTTGTCCTCCGCACCCAGGGATCCGATCGGGTTCTCCGGCCGGTACAGGGCCCGGCCGGCGCGTGGCCGCAGGTTGTGGACGATGTTTTCGCCGCCGCTGGCGGCGATGGCGCGGGCCGCGTTGGCGGCCTCGGTCAGCGACGGTAGCAGGATCTCGTCGGCATAGGCGAATCCGGTCTTTTCGCCGCTGACGGCTCGGACCCCCACGCCCTGGTCGATGCTATGGCTGCCGTCTTTGACGATGCCGTCCTCCAGTGTCCACGCTTCGCTGTGCGAGGACTCGAAGTACAGGTCGCCGTAGTCCAGCCCGCGTGCGCGCAGGCGGTTCAGCACGGCATCGAGCTGGCCGGCGTCCAGGCCGGCGGGCGCGAGAAGGGTGTCCTGGGCGGTTTTATAACTTTCTTGCATGGCAATCATCGTCGCTGTTTATGCGGCATGGCCGCAGTTTGACACAAGTACCGCCCACCGGTAACGTCTCAGGTTTTTGCGGCACAGCGGAACCCATTACAATTCGCACTTCGCGCGCGTCACCGAACTGACCGGCCCCAAAGGCAGGCACAAACGGTTGGCAATGGACGACACACCCTTACTTCGACAGCGTAATGAACACACAATTCTCCAGGATTGAACGGCTTCCCCCTTATGTCTTCAACACCGTCGGTGAGTTGAAGATGGCCGCCCGTCGTCGCGGCGAGGACATCATCGACTTCGGCATGGGCAACCCGGACCAGCCCACTCCCAAGCACATTGTCGACAAGCTGATCGAGGTCGCGCAGCGCCCCGGCACCAACCGCTACTCCGTGTCGCGCGGCATTCCCCGCCTGCGCAAGGCGATCTGCGACTGGTACCAGCGGCGCTACAACGTCAGTCTCGATCCCGAGAGCGAAGCGATCGTGACCATCGGTTCCAAGGAGGGCCTGGCCCACCTGGCCATGGCCATCGTCGACCGCGGTGACGCCGTGCTGGTGCCCAACCCGGCCTACCCCATCCACCCCTACGGCTTCGTGATCGCCGGCGCCGACATCCGCCATGTCCCCTGCGGGCCCGGCATCGACTTTTTCGCCGAAATGGAGAAGGCGATACGCGACTCCTGGCCCAAGCCCAAGGTCCTGCTGTTGAATTACCCCAGCAACCCCACCACCGAGTGCATCGACCTGGCATTTTTCGAAAAGGTCATCGAGATCGCGCGCGAGCACGACATCTGGGTCGTGCAGGATCTGGCCTATGCCGACCTGGTTTTCGACGGCTACGTCGCGCCTTCCATCCTGCAGGTGCCGGGCGCCAAGGACATCGCGGTGGAATTCTTCACACTCTCCAAGAGCTACAACATGCCGGGTTGGCGCATCGGTTTCATGGTCGGCAATCCGACCCTCGTCAAAGCCCTGGGGCGGATGAAGTCCTACCTGGACTACGGCATGTTCACGCCGGTACAGGTCGCGGCCATCGCCGCGCTGGAAGGTCCGCAGCAGTGCGTCGCCGAGATCCGCGACATGTACCGGCGCCGCCGCGACGTGCTGTGCGAAGGTCTCAACGCCGCCGGCTGGCAGGTGGAAAAGCCCAAAGGCACGATGTTCGTCTGGGCGCCTGTGCCCGAACCCTACAAGGCCATGGGTTCGCTGGAATTCACCAAGAAGCTGCTGGCCGAGGCCAAGGTCGCGGTGTCGCCGGGCGTCGGTTTCGGTGAATACGGCGACGGTTTCGTGCGCTTCGGCCTAATCGAAAATGAACATCGCACCCGCCAGGCGGTGCGCGGGGTCCGGGACATGTTGCGCGGCGGCTGATGGCTGCCGTTCGGCACCACAAACAAGCAAGAATATGAATATGAAACCTATACGAGTCGGACTGCTGGGCATTGGCACGGTCGGTGGCGGCAGCTTCACGGTACTGGCCCGCAACCAGGAGGAAATCACGCGGCGGGCAGGGCGGCCCATCGAAATCACGGTGGTCGCGGACAAGGACCGAACCCGTGCCGAAGAGGTCACGCAGGGCCGGGCGCGGATTGTCGACGACGCCTTCGCCGTGGTCACCGATCCGGACATCGACATCATTGTCGAGCTGATCGGTGGCTATACGATCGCCCGCGATCTGGTCCTGAAAGCCATCGATAACGGCAAGCACGTGGTCACCGCCAACAAGGCGCTGATCGCCAAGCACGGCAACGAGATCTTTGCCCGGGCGAGCGAGAAAGGCGTCGTCGTCGCCTTCGAGGCGGCGGTGGCCGGCGGCATTCCCATCATCAAGGCGATCCGGGAAGGCCTGTCGGCCAACCGCATCGAGTGGGTGGCCGGCATCATCAACGGCACCTGTAATTTCATCCTCACCGAGATGCGCAATCACGGCCGCGAGTTCGAGGCCGCGCTCAATGACGCCCAGGCCAAGGGCTACGCCGAAGCCGATCCCACCTTCGACATCGAAGGCGTCGACTCGGCGCACAAGCTCACCATCATGGCCTCGATTGCTTTTGGCATCCCGCTGCAAGTCGACAAGGTCTACGTCCGCGGCATCACGCAGGTGACGCGGGACGATGTGGCCTATGCCGAGGCTCTGGGCTACCGGGTCAAGCTGCTGGGGATCGCCAGGCGCCGCGCCGAAGGCGTGGAGCTGCGGGTGCATCCGACGCTGATCCCCGAAAAGCGCCTGATCGCCAATGTCGACGGGGTCATGAACGCGGTGCTGGTGCGCGGTGATGCGGTCGGTCCGTTGTTGTTCTACGGCGCCGGCGCCGGCGCCGAGCCGACCGCCTCGGCGGTGGTGGCCGATCTCATCGACGTGGCGCGGGTGATGACCGCG
>CAYVOU010000292.1:0-3697 GCA_964453295.1 uncultured Gammaproteobacteria bacterium | reverse complement strand
GGCCGGCCGGCCGATCGGGCTGCGTATAGACAGCGGCGATGTCGTACGCCGCCGCGTCCAACAATGCCTGCAACGCGGGCACGGCAAAGTCGGGGGTGCCGGCGAATGCCAGCCGCAGCGAATCATGCACGATTAAGGACTTTCCTCGAATTTAAGCGGACAGATTAAACAACGCGCGGCCCGGGGGCCAATGATACTAGAGGCTGGCTTCCTGGGCTTTTTCCAGCTTCTTGCGGATACGGGTGCGTTTGAGATTGGAGAGATAGTCAACGAAAAGCTTGCCGTCCAGGTGATCGATCTCGTGCTGTATGCACACGGCGAGCAGGCTGTCGACTTCCTGGTCGATCTGCTTGCCCTCGAGGTCAAGAGCGCGAAAGCGGATCATCTCCGCGCGCTGCACTGTTTCGTATACCCCGGGCACGGAAAGACAGCCTTCTTCCATCTCTTCCAGGCCGTCGCGCCAGAGTATCTCCGGATTGATGAAACACATCGGCTGGTCGTGGTCGGGCGACACGTCGACGACAATCACACGCTTTTGCACGTTCACCTGCGTCGCCGCCAAGCCGATGCCCGGTGCATCGTACATTGTCTCCAGCATATCCGCCGCCAACTTGCGGATTTCGTCGTCGACTGTCGCCACCGGCGCGGCCTTCAGCCGAAGGCGCGGGTCCGGGAAATGCAAAATCGTCAGCAGGGCCATAAATAGGGATCGGATGTAGACTAAGTCTAGAATAGTGTTAACTTGCTGAATTTTCAAAATACTACGTGGATTTTCGCACCGGATCCAGCCGCGGATGGCGCGTCATCGAGATTTTTGACTGGCGCCACTTCAACTTGAATGCTATTTTTTGCTAAACTACATTAAACAAGTGCTGTAAGGGTGTTGACATGCTTAAAAAATTAATGATTTTCCTGGCTGCCGCCCTGATCTCGGCCTCGGTGAGTGCGGAAGATGTGCAGCTGGCTCCCAACCACCCCGACCACTACACCGTCAAAAAAGGCGATACCCTTTGGGACATAGCGGGGCGGTTCCTGACCAAGCCCTGGCAGTGGCCGGAAATCTGGCATGCCAACCCTCAAATCAGAAATCCCGACCTAATCTATCCTGGCGACGAACTCGTCCTGGCGTACAAGGACGGAAAGCCAGTACTGCAACTGAAAGGCGGCGAGCAGTACCTCGGTGGCCGCACCTACAAGCTCGAACCGACCATCCGGGAATACCCGCATGAAGCCGCCATTCACGCGATTCCGTTGGATGCAATCCGGCCTTTCCTGGATCGTCCCTTGGTGGTCGACGAAGGCGTTCTGGAAGACGCGCCTTACGTCGTGTCGAGCCCCGATCAGCATCTTGTGACCGGTGCCGGCAATCGCATCTATGTCCGCGGCATCACGGACAAAAAAGTCACCCGCTACACGGTGTTCCGCAAGGGAGAGGCCTATCGCAATCCCGGCAACGCGATTTCCGGCGTGCCTGGAACGGCTACGGGCAAGATCCTGGGTTATGAGGCCCTGGACGTCGGCGATGCGGTGATTCAGAAGTTCGGTGATCCGGCGACCGCCTATCTGGTCCGCACCAATCGGGAAGTGCTGAACGGTGATCGGTTGCTGCCGGAAAAAGAGGAGACTCTGCCGGAGTTCATTCCTCGTGCGCCCAAGCAGGAAGTGCGCGGCAACATCGTATCCGTAATCGACGGCGTCTCGCAGGTTGGACGAAACCAGATTGTGGTGCTTAACGTCGGCAAGGACCAAGGGATCGAACCCGGAGACGTGCTGGCGATCTACCAGAGCAGCCTGACGGTGCCCGACGACATCAAGACGGCAGTGAAACAGCGGGAGGAGGACAAGAAGCGGCTGAAATTCCAATATTCGGCCACGAGTCCGGTCGATTCGCTTTTCGAACACGTCGCAAATGATTTGCGCAACACCAAGCGCGCCCTGGATCGCGAGCTCGGTTTCAAATTCTCGACCGCGCCCGAGGAAGTCAGGCTGCCGGAGGAACGGGCCGGCGAGGTCATGGTGTTCCGCGCGTTCGACAAGGTATCCTACGCCCTCGTCATGAAGACGACGCGGGCGGTGCATATCTACGACACGGTCCGCAATCCGTAGCCGCCCGCCACACAGGGCGCGCGCCCAGCTTGAGGCAGAGACGAGCGCCGGGCAGCAATCGATGAACCAGTAAGCACCCGCTGGCGGCGCGGGAACGCCGGACGGTCAATCACATGGACGTGAGCGATAGCGATACGAGGGAGCGACTGCGCTGCTGGCTGTTGCTGGCACGCGCGCCGGGCATCGGGCCGACCACTGCGGTACGGCTGTTGGAGCGACTTGGCGACGTCCGCGCACTGTTGGGGGCGCCGGACGCGCTTGTTGAATTCAATCTCAAACCCCGGACGCTGGCGTTTCTGTCCCGCCCGGACTGGCCGGCTGTCGATGCCGACCTGGAATGGCTCAGCGGGCACGGACGGCGCCTGGTCTGCATCGACGCGCCCGATTATCCGGACCGTCTACGACAGATCGCCGCCGCGCCGCTCGTTCTATTTCTCTCCGGCAATGCCGACCTGTTGACCACGCCGCAAATTGCCGTGGTCGGGAGCCGAAATCCAAGTCGCACCGGCCTGGAAAACGCCTCGGCATTCAGCCGCGAGCTCGCCGCGTGCGGGTTCACCGTGACCAGCGGCATGGCGCTGGGCATAGACGCCGCCGCACATCGGGGCGCACTGGCCGCGCAAGGTGCCACCATCGCGGTCGCGGGCACCGGTCTGGAACGGGCCTATCCCGCATCCCACGCGGGGCTCGCCCGCGACATTGTCGATGGCGGCGGCCTGCTGTTGTCCGAGTTTCCGACCGGCACGTCCGTCCGGCCACAAAACTTCCCGCGCAGAAACCGGATCATCAGCGGCCTTTCGCTCGGCGTGATGGTGGTGGAGGCGGCGCGTGCCAGCGGTTCGCTCATCACCGCCAGGCACGCCCTGGAGCAGGGTCGGGAGGTCTTCGCGATCCCGGGATCGATACACAATCCCGTCGCGCGTGGATGCCATGCCCTGATCCGGGAGGGCGCGATCCTGACCGAGAGTGTCGGGGATATTCTCGACGAATTCCGGGACCTGGCGGTCAACTGCGGCGTGGCCGGCACCGCGATACGGACCGATACCGAGACAGCCGCGGGGTGTCACGCCGACGACCGGTGTAAGCATTTGCTTACCGCCATGGGCTTTGATCCCGTTACTGTTGACATCCTGATGGTCCGCACTGGATTGACGGCCAAAGCGGTTTCCTCCATGCTGTTGAGACTCGAGTTGGAAGGTCACGTCAGTTCACAAGCGGGCGGCGCTTATGTTCGGTGTCGCCGCAGGGGATGAGATGAAGCAAACCGTTTTGGATGTCCTGGTGTATCTGTTTGAAAACTATATGGACGACGAGGATGGTTTCGCCATCGACCGTGACGGACTTCGGGGCAGCCTCAAGGAGGCCGGCTTCGACAAACTCGGAACGCGCAGCGCCTGATTCCAATGATCGATGGCGAGTTGTTGATATGCATGCCGCTTGAGCGGATCTCCCGCCGCCGCAGTCGTAGTTTTGTACAGCGCCGCCAGCTCTAGCAAGTCCTGATCGGGCGTGTAGTTGGTGTCCAGACTAACTGCCTCTTTATAGGCTGTGGCCGCCTGGTCAATTTCACCCAACTGCGCATGGGAACGTG
>CAYVOU010000291.1:0-3700 GCA_964453295.1 uncultured Gammaproteobacteria bacterium | reverse complement strand
CACCTGTACGCTATCGATTTCGTCGCGGCCTTCCCCGGTGCTCTGGCCATTGACCCAGGCGGTGCTGTCGCCATCGGATCGGATCACCACGCCATTTACGGTAATCCGTGGCACCTCCGGTGGCGGCGGCACGACGACCTTCGGCTGCTCGACCACTTTGGGCTTTGGTGCTGGTGGCGGTGCATGACGAAGGCGTTCGAGTACGGCGCGCTGCTGCGGAGTCGTGAACAGGCGCCCAAGTGCCTCGGCGCGCGCCGACCCCAACGGGAAACACAACACGCAGGTCGCGATCAGGACAGCGGCCGCACCGGGGCGTATCGCCGTCGTCATTTCATCACCACGCCGTCGCCGGGAGTATTGATCGTGTACCAAAGGAGCTTGCAGGAGGCGGAAATATTCTTCGCATTCTTTTTGAACTTGATTTCTGACTGGCTGGAGAAACTGCAACTGGAAACGCTGAATAGCCCGGCAGCCTGTTTGTCGAGATCGTCCAGAAGGTTCGAGAAGTCGTATTCGTCGAGCAGATCCATCTCGAGCTTCATGGTACTCGTGTAGATCCGGTATCCGTCGGTGCTACTGATGAAGGGCGGCGTATCCTGGGTCTGCGATGAAATCTGATAGCGCAGGGCCGGCATGCCGATGGACCGGCCCGCGTTGCGCAGGACTTCGATCCAGTTGAGGCGGTTTTCGTTGCCAATGATGCCCTGGTTATAGAGCTCGATGAAGCGCGGATAGTAGTCCCGGATCATCCGGTCCTCGACGTCGACCGAAAGGTAACGCCGGCTGGCATCCGAAAAGCGCGCCTGGCTCAGTTGGTATCGTTTGTCCATCTGTTCCCGGAACAAATAACTGACGGCGATGATGGCGCCGGCCACGGCGGCACATAGGGCGAACACCCCCAAGGCGCCACGCAGGACCATCCAATCGACCTTAGATTTTGCCATTCCTGCCTACCCCCAATACCACCCGCAGGGCGAATTCCGCCTCGCGCGCGTCCAGCGGCTGATTGGCGTTGCCCTGCACGCTTGCCTTCGAGCTCACGTCTACCGGCGCCTTGACGATCTCAACGGTATACATATTGCGCTGTTCGCGCAGCGCGTCGGCAAAACGACTGACCTTGGCCAGCGCCTCGCGGTAGTCGCCTCCGAAAGACGTCAGGTGACCGGTCACCTGGGCGATCTGGTAATAGCGATATTCGCCGTGCGGCGTGCCCGGTGCCGGCACGGCGCCGGTGTTCCGCCGCGCACCGGTCGTGGTCATCGCCCTCTTGGGATCCGCGGCCGCGGTGGGATCGGTGCTGGCGGACCAGTCGATCTTGTCGATCTGCACGCTGGGCGAGTTGCCCAGCGCGCGGCTGATCGCCAGCATCGCGCCCAAGGGCGAAGTCTTGTAAGAAGCCAGCGTCTTGGCCAGCTCCACCGCAGCCTTGATCTGCGAAGGCGGGACGGGTGTTTTGGGCAGCCCTGTACGCGCCGCTTGATAGCGCGTGTCGTAATAGTTCGCTTTATTGTTCGAGTCTATCGCCTGCTGCTGCAGCGACACGCCCTGGATAAAGTTGAATCCTCCCCAGGCGGCGCTGCCGAGCAGCAGCAGGACACCTGCCACCATCATGCCGATCCGGGTCCGATAGAGCCCGTAATAAGCGGTCTCGTTGCCCCTGGCATACTGGTTTTTCGGCTGCGCGGACAGAAGCAGGTGCATATAGACCGCGTCGCTGTACGGCGTCGTCAGGGCGCCGCTGATGCCAAGGCGGCGGCCCAACTCGGCGATGTCCACCATGTGATAACGGATGGCATCGGAATCGTTGCAGTGCGCTTTGAGCTCGTTCAGCGTGCCACCGCTGCTAAGCAGATAGATATCCAGCGGCGCGTCGCGGGAAGCCAGGCGCAGGCTGTTCAGATATCGCCGGGTCTTGTCGAGTTCGCCCAGGACGTATGGACCGTAGGGCACCGTGCCAAGCCGCGGCATCTTGGCCAGGCGACTGACCTTCAGTTCGCCGTCGCGGAAAAACGATTGACGCAGGCCGCTGGCGCCCTGCAGCGATACCAGCAACGTATTGGGCGCGGTGGCGCCAATTTTCGGCAACAGCCGTGCGCTCAGCAGCGGAAGGGAATAGATGCCGGCCAGCGGCACCTTGCACCGTGTCATCAACTCGGTGAGATCGCTGATCACCCCGGGGTTTGTCAACGCGGCGAACAGGTAGCGGTCGTCGCGGCGACCCTCCGGCTCCCGGCCCTGGCGGATGGCGCAGTAATAGGGTGCGTTACGGAACAGTCGATTTATCTTGCGGTTGATGAGCGCACGCCGATCGCGACCGATCACGTGCGGCGCGGTGTCGAGTCGAAATTCCTCCTCGACGACATCGACCAGGAGATAGGTTGGCATCAACGGCGTTTCCCGCAGATAGCGGGCCACCATCGCCAGCGGTGTCAGATCCTGCTCATCCCGGCCGGCCCCGGTGAGCTTGTCGCCAATATTGTCCTCGTCCCAGTCGAATGCACTGGAACTCGCCACCCCCATGTTGAACACGAAGGAATCCGCCAGCGAACCGCTGCGCCAGTGGTGGACGATCAACTTGTCGCCGGCCAGGAAGAATGCCCGGCGATCGATGAAGTCAAACTTTGAGTTTAGTGATGAGGTCATATATCGGACCCAGTACGGACATCATGACCCACGCCAACAGGCTGCCCAATATGAACGTCATGGCCGGCTCGATGATCACCTGCAGCCGGTCGATGGATTCCTTCACGTCGCGACTGTAAAAATAGCCGATATTCCGCAGTGCGACATCCAGCGCACCGGTATTTTCCCCCACACGCAACATCCGCACCACCAGGGGCGGAAACAGGCCCGTGGAGGCGAAGCTCGCGGCGATGCCGGCGCCGTCGGCAATCTGCCGCCCGGCTTCCAACACACCCTGCTCGATTGCTTTGTTGCCGACAATGTCGGCGCAGATCCGCACGCTGTCCAGCACCGTGATGCCGGAGGTATACATCAGCGCGAAGTAATTGGAGAAGCGCGTCAGTATCAGCTTCTTCAACACCGGACCTATTACCGGAATGTGCAGCTTCCACCGATCCACCCGCAGCCGGAACGGTGGGCTGACGCGGACGCCGATAACGATCGCAATCACCGCCAGTACCGGTACACCCAGTATCACGTACCAGTAATGCACGAAGAGGTTGGACACGAAAATCAGGATCTTGGTCTGCAATGGCAACTGCTGGCCCATGTTCTGGACGAAACTGACCAGCTTGGGCACCACGTAAATCATGAGTACCGACAGTGCGGCCAGCACCACGACCGCGACCAACGTCGGATAGATGAACAGTTTCTGGGTATGGGAAATCTGCTCGTCCTGCCATTTCAGGTTTTCCGTCACCTCGCGCAGCACTTCCGGCAACTGACCGCTTTCCTCGCCGGCCCGGATCAGGTTAATCAGCACATTGTCGAACACATAAGGAAAGTCCGCCATGGCCTGCGACAGGTTCTTGCCGCCCTGGATCGATTCGATCAGCGCGGAGGCGACGTCGCGCAACCGGGGACTCTCCATGCTATCGCGCAGATCGGACAGGCCCTCCAGTATGGGTACGCCGGCGCGTACCAGCTGTTCGAGATGGAAATAGAAGGTAATCAGGTCGACACGCTTGACGCCACGCCCGGTCAGGCTCCTACCCTTGTTCTTTAGCTGATGGCAGTT
>CAYVOU010000290.1:0-3707 GCA_964453295.1 uncultured Gammaproteobacteria bacterium | reverse complement strand
GGCGGCGCCACATAGGCTTTGTATTCCAGGCTTTCAATCTCATTCCGACGCTCACCGTGGCGGAAAACCTGCGGTTGCCTCTCGAGCTGAACAAGTGCCGCGGCGACGACTGCGGCGCGCGCATTGACTCGCTGCTGGCGGAACTGGAAATTTCCGACAGGCGACATGCCTTCCCCGATCAGCTTTCCGGCGGTGAACAGCAGCGCGTCGCGATTGCGCGTGCGCTGGTGCATGACCCGATGCTGGTGCTGGCCGACGAACCGACCGGCAACCTGGATCTGGCAACGGGGCGGCAGGTCATCGCATTGCTCGATCGGTTGACCCGCAACAGCGGCCGGACTTTGCTGATGGCCACCCACAGCCGCGAGGTGGTCGGTCTGGCTGACCGCGTCCTGCGCCTGCAGGACGGGCGGCTGGTGGACGCGGTTCCCGGAGAAGGCGAGGAATTGCCGTGAACGTGCTGACCCTTTCCAGTTGGCGGCACCTGCGTCTGCATCCCTGGCAGTTCGCGATGGGCGTGCTGGGCATTGCCCTGGGCGTGGCCGTGGTCGTGTCGATCAACCTGGTGCAGGCGAGCGCGCAGCGCGCCTTGGCACTATCGCTGAAGGGCGTAGTCGGCACGGCGACCCACCAAGTGGTGGCGGGACCGCAGGGCATCGACGAGCGGCTTTACGCGCGCCTGAAGCGGCGCCCGGGCCTGCCGGCGCTGGCGCCGGTGGTGCGGACGACGATCGTGCTGCCGGCGCACGGCGACACGCGCCTGACCCTGCTGGGGCTCGATCCATTTGCCGAGCGCGCCTTCCGGGGTTACGCGGCAGCGGGAACCGGTCGTGGTGCCGAACTGCGCAGGCTGCTCGTGGTGCCGGGCGCCGTGCTGCTGGCGAAGCCGCTGGCGTTGCGCCTGGGGCTGGCTGTCGGCGATCGCCTTACCGTGCTCGCCGGCACGCGCCGCACAGCGCTTACGATTGCCGGCTGGCTGGCGCCCGCGGCCTCGCAACCCGCGGCGGCGCTCAACCAGATCGCGGTGGCGGACATCGCCACGGTTCAGGAAGCTCTCGATCGGCCGGGGCGGCTCAGTGCCATCGACGTGCGTGTCGACGGCGATCCGGTCGTCGCCGACGCGACGTTGCGCGCCCTGAAAGCGGCGTTGCCACCGGACCTCGGCGTGGTCTCCACCGCGGCGCAGGGCGCGGCCGCGCGGGGTCTCACCCGCGCCTTCTACACCAACTTGCGCGCGCTCAGCCTGTTCGCGTTGCTGGTCGGGATGTTTCTCATCTACAACACCGAAACTTTTCTGGTCGTCCAACGGCGCGAACTCATCGGGCTGTTGCGCGCCCTGGGCGTGACCCGCGGCGAGATCCGTGCTCTGGTGCTGGGCGAAGCCCTGGTCCTGGGCACGCTCGGCACCGGCCTGGGCATCGTGCTCGGCGCCGGCCTCGCCGCGGCGCTGTTGCATCTGGTGGCGCGCACGCTGAACGATCTCTACTTTGCCGTGGCGGTGACGAGATTGGACCTCGACCCAGTGGTCCTCGCGATCGCGTTCGTGCTTGGGTTGGGCGCGACCCTGGTCGCGGCAGCCGTGCCGGCGCTGGAAGCGGCCGGGGTGGCCCCGCGTGCCGCCCTGCAGCGTTCCGTTCTCGAGCACGCCACCGGCCGGCGGTTGCCATGGCTGGCCGCGGGCGGCCTGGGTGCGATCCTGTTCGGGACCACGGTGCTGGTGCTGTCGCGCACGAGCATGGTAAGCGGGTTTGCCGGCCTGTTCGCGATACTCTTCGGTTGCGCGCTGCTGACGCCGGCCTGCACGGTCCTGCTCGCGAAGTGCGCCCGGCCCCTGCTCAATCGACTGCTGGGCCTCACCGGCGACATGGCCTGCGGCGCCGTGGTGGCCGGCTTGAGCCGGACCGGTGTCGCGGTGGCGGCGCTCATGCTGGCCGTGTCCATTGCCACGGGCATCGGTCTGATGGTCGCCAGTTTTCGTACCACGGTGGCCGACTGGCTCGCATCGGTGCTGCGCGCCGATGTCTATGTGTCCGCCGCCAATGCCGGCGATCCCTTCAGCGCGCAAATCGATCCGGCGCTGGTCAGGCGGCTTGAAGCTCTCCCATCGGTCACCGCGGTGAGTCACGTGAGGCGGGTCAAGCTGACGGCGCCGGATGGCGTGACCCGGCTGGCGGCGTACCGTTTCAATCCACGCGCCCGTTCCGGTTTTCGTTTCCGGTCCGGCAGCGCCGATGCTGTATGGAAGGCGTTCGAGACCGAAGGCGCGGTGATCGTATCGGAGCCCTACGCGTGGCATCACCATGTCAGGGTCGGCGACAAGCTGCACCTGCGCACGGCGCGGGGCGACCATGCTTTTGCGGTCGCCGGTATTTACCAGGACTACGGCTCCGACCAGGGCACGGTCGCCATGAGCCGCGCCACCTACGAGCAATGGTTTGACGATCGCGGGATTTCCGGCATCGGCGTTTACGGCCGCCCCGGCGAGTCCCCCGCGAAACTCATGAAGGCGGTACAGCAGGTGGTGGGAACGACGCCCGGTCTGGAAATCGAAGCCAATCGACGCTTGCGCGAGACTTCGCTGGCGGTCTTCGATCGGACTTTCGCAATCACCTCGGTCATGCGCACGCTGGCCGCGGTAATTGCCTGTGCCGGCGTGTTGGGCGCGCTGATGGCGCTGGTCCTGGAGCGGCAGCGCGAGTACGGGATCCTGCGTGCCATCGGTTTCACGCCCGCGCAGCTGGCGCAGCTCATCGTCACCGAGACCGGTCTGCTTGGACTGATCGCGGGCCTGCTGGCGTTGCCGACCGGCATACTGGTCGCCGCGTTGCTGGTGGACGTCATCAACCGCCGCTCTTTCGGCTGGACCATGGACCTGCACGTCTCGCCGATCATCGCCTGCAACGGCCTGTTGATGGCCATACTCTCAGCACTGGTCGCGGGCGCCTATCCCGCGTGGCGGATCGCGCGTATGGCGCCGGCCACGGCATTGCGCACCGAATGAAACGTATCGCCTCCGCGGTCCTGGTGCTGGCGGCGATCCTCCTCGCGTGGCGGGGGCTGCATGGCCAGGGCAGCGCGCCACGAAAGCCTCGCGATGGCGGCACCACGGTGGGATCGATCCTCGGAGGCGGTGACACCGCCGGCTATGCGCGCGCGCTGGCGCCTCACCGATTCCTGTTTCCCGCGGACCACGGTCCGCACCCGGCCTATCGCAACGAGTGGTGGTATTTCACCGGCAACCTCGCGGACACGGCCGGCCGGCGTTTTGGTTATCAGCTCACCTTCTTCCGGATCGCGCTGGCACCGTCCGGGTCGCCGTCGACTTCGGCCTGGCGTACCCGGCAGGTCTATCTGGCGCATTTTGCGGTGACGGATGCCAAGGCGGATCGATTTCATGCGTTCGAACGAAGCAGCCGCGCCGCGCTCGGCCTGGCCGGGGCTGATGCCGCGCCGCCTAAGGTATGGCTGGAGGATTGGTCGGCGCTGGCGGCGGATGGGAAAGGACGGTCCTGGCGCCTGCATGCCGAAGACAACGGCTTAACAATCGACCTGGCATTGCAAAGCGAGACGCCGCCGGTGCTGCAGGGGGACAACGGCCTCAGCCGCAAGAGCGCGGCGCCGGGCAACGCCTCGTACTACTATTCGATGCCCCGCATGCGGACTACCGGGACCATTGCGATCGGCAAGCACAGCTACGGAGTCGGCGG
>CAYVOU010000289.1:0-3720 GCA_964453295.1 uncultured Gammaproteobacteria bacterium | reverse complement strand
ACCGACGCCGATTGCCAGCCAGACGAGGCCGACGTGGTGCGCGAAACCTGCGGGACCCACGTACGGATCGACCGTTCCAAACAGGGTCGGCGTCGCGTAGAGCAGCAGCGGCGATAGTGCCCAGATTGTCAGCAGCACCGTCTTTCGCTTCAGATTGTAGCCGACCTTGATCTCCTCCTTGTATTCGTGAGTGGCCCGGTTCACCTCGTCGTAGCCCTTGGGTTCGAAGAAGAAATGACCGGACTGTCGGCTGACCATCGCGATCAACCAGCCGACCAATGCGGCGGCCGACGGATTGGTGAACAGCAGCGCGTAGCCGCACAGAAAGCTCATCGCGCTGACGAAGTGCAGCGACTGGTTGATGCGGCTGTGATGGTAGTAACGGTGATCGTCCCAACGCTGGACAGCAAGGGCATTAAGCAGGTCGCGCATGTGGTTTCCCCGAATCTCGTGATGTGAATGATCAGGGCAACGAAATACTACATATTCTTGAAGAATTGATGACAGCCGGGCCGATGCCGGCGGGCACCAGGGGTTTCCTATCTGCTTAAATCGCGACGTGCTGCGCGGCATGCGCCATCAGTGCGCGGCCCGAGACAGATTATCAAGATGCAGCATGTCATCGCCGGAAAGGCGAAACCGCATGGCATCCGCGCTCTCCGACGCCTGCCGCGACCGTGTCGCGCCGGGGATTGCGACCACCGTCTCTCCATGGAAATGAATGAGCCAGTTGAGCGCGACCTGCGCGGGCGTGGCATCGTAACTTGCAGCGATCGCTTCCATTGCCGCGACCAGGGCATGGCTGCGTTCGAATTCATGCTGCATCATCAGCAGCCGGCGCCAGCGCGGTTTCGCGTCCAGCAAGGCGGGTTGCCTGTGATACTTGCCCGTCAGCAGGCCGGATGCGAGCGGATAATAGGCGACGATCGTGATCCCCAGTTCCTTCGCTGTGTCGAGGATGCCATTGGTTTCAATGCCTCGCCGCAACAGGTTGTAACGCACCTGGTTCACGGCCAGCGGCAGACCGCGCGCCGCCAGTGTGCGATGCGCCCGCCGCATCTGTGTCGCATTGAAATTGCTCACCCCCACGGAACGAATCTTTCCGGCCTCGACGAGATCCGCCATCGCGTTCATCTCGGCCTCCACCGAAGAGAATCCCAATGGGTGATGGACCATGTACAGGTCGATGCTGAAGCCGTCGAGGCAACGCAGGCGTGCATCGATGCTCTGTCGGATATTGCCGGCGCGGCGCAACAGCGGAAACCATTTCGTGGCGACCACCACGTCGCCGTCGCGGCGCCCGTTCGCCTTCAGCGCCGCGGCCAGCGAACGCTCGGAGATACCGCCGCCATACAGTTCCGCCGTGTCGAACCAGTTGATGCCGCCGTCCAGCGCGGCCTTGACGATGTCATTCTTCCGGCCTTGCGGGATAGTCGGGTGCATGCCCCCTTTCAATCCCTCGCCGCCGCCAAACTCCGAAAGCCCCAGTCCGATCGCCGTGACCTGGATGCCGGTATCGCCGAGGCGGCGCATTTCGACCGACTTCATCGGACCCGCTTTGGCACCCGCGGTGTCGTTGCCTGTCACGTCTTAAACTCCCGTACGGCGCGCAAGGCTGTTCGACGGCTCAAGGTTTCGATAGCCATCAGGCCGGCCGCGGCCTAATCCAATCGAAATGCCGGGGACCACCCCAGTTCGGCGCGTGCGCGTGCGATGTCCACCTCGCCGTCATCTTCGGCAATGTTGTAGACACCGGATCCGGCGCCGATCGCCAGTTGGGCGGCCTTGGCCGCGGCGTCGACGTGTACTGGGGCCCGCCTGCCCTTGCCGTCCGAGCCTGTGCCCGGACCGTAGAAACGTCCGTAGCGCAGGATAACGCTTTCGAAATCCGCGCCCAGAACCTGCTGTTCCAGGCTCGCGACCGCGCGCGCACTGACACCCTGTACGCCCTCATTGGCGATATTGAGCGGATCCGACTCTTTGTGCGGAAGCGGACCGGGTGCGTAGGCAAACGCGATGCTTTGCGCGATGAACCGACTGACGCCCGCCGTTAAGGCCGCCGCGACGAGATTGCGCGTACCCTCCTCGCGCAGGCGGGCGTTACGCAACAATGCCTCGGGCATCCGCGCCGGGTCCAGTCCAGGGGGAAGGTCAGTCAACTGGTGAATGATCACGGCGGGCCGCGCTCGAACCACCGCCGCGAGCAATGCATCGGCGTCAAACACGTCCACCACGACAGGCTCCGCACCCAGGGTCCGCACCGCGTTCGTCTTCTCGGGGGAACGCGTCGTGCCGACGACCCGACAGCCTTGCAACTTGAGCAGTGCGACGAGCCGCCGGCCGATGGCGCCTCCCGCACCGGCCACGAAAATGCAGTCAGCCGAGTTCAGGTCGCCGGTCCGGGAGCTTGCGGGAACACTTGTCACGGCGATCCCATGCCGGTGAACGCGATTTCAAAATTGAGCGGGATTCGGTCGACGTTGCCGACGTACCTGTCCACCCTGTGGGCCAGGAAACCGCGAATGAGCGCCAACCGCCCGGGCATGGGCGTCACGCGATGGATGCTTTTTCCCCAGTAGGGTTTTAATGCCAGTCGTCCCGAGCGCGGCTCGACCAGCACCGGGACACCACGTCCTTCCACTTCCTCCCGCACTTGGGCCTGCACGCAATAGACGCCGATCAGATACACGCGCGAGTGCATGTGCTGGTCCTGGTGACCGTCAGACTCGGGCATGACCGCCCAGCCTTCATGGTTGTAATGCAGAGAGCCGGGCGTAGGCTGATCCTGGTTGTGGTGTTCGGCGACCTTCAGATAGTCCCCGACACTCTCCCGAAAGAACGCGATCAGATCGAAAAACACGGGCTCGTTCTGCGCAAGTAGATGCCGGTCGGATTGCCAGCCGCGATTCACCGTCGTCGTATCCTGCACGCCGCGTTCCGCGGCGCACTTGACGTAAAGCCACTCGGCCACGCGCGCATTGACGCCCGCGGCATTCGCCAGACGGTAATCCCCGATAATCGTCGGAAAAATCAGATTTGTCGCCATTAAAAAATCGAGCCGGCTAATTCCTGCCGTCGCGCCTCATTCCGGCGGTCATGATACCCGAATTCCCAACCGACAAAAAAATGCCGCAGGGCGCTGCTTTTCGGTGACGGCATCCACCACGACTTCATCGAAGCGGTTGCTTCCGACGACTTCCACGGTCGTCCTCTTCGGCCTGGACTTGGCCGCATGTGGATGCGCCCCGCAAGAAGCGGGGCCATGAAGTCATTGCTTATCCCGCGTGCGGCGTTCCGTGAAAGACCTGGGGAACGCCGCACGCACATCCCAAACAACGTCGCCGTCCAGAACCTTGAGCTGAGACTAGGCGAGATCGAAGCGGTCCAGGTCCATCACCTTGGTCCACGCCGCCACGAATTCATGGACAAACCGTTCTTTCGCATCGGCGCTGCCGTAGACTTCCGCCAGGGCCCGGAGCTGGGAGTTCGACCCGAAGACCAGATCGACGCGGGTGCCGGTCCACTTGAGATCGCCCGTTGCCCGATCCCGCCCTTCAAACAGGTCTTCCGCTTCCGAAGTCGGCTTCCAAGTCGTGCCCATGTCGAGCAGGTTCACGAAGTAGTCGTTGCTGAGCGCCCCCGGCGTCTTGGTGAAGACACCATGCTGCGTCTGTCCGAAGTTGGCATCCAGGACGCGCATGCCGCCGACGAGCACCGTCA
>CAYVOU010000288.1:0-3727 GCA_964453295.1 uncultured Gammaproteobacteria bacterium | reverse complement strand
GCGCGCCGCCCGGGTGCCGGCGCCGCCGGCGGCCTGGGCGCGGGCCTGATGGCGTTCACCGGCGCGACCTTGAAGCGCGGGGTCGACCTCGTGATCGACGCCACGCGGCTGGACAAATACATGAAGGGTGCGGACCTCGCCATCACCGGTGAGGGGCGGGTGGATTTCCAGACGGCGTTCGGCAAGACGCCGGCCGGTGTGGCGGCGGCGGCGGGACGGCACGGCGTGCCGGTGGTGGCGATAGGCGGCGGTCTCGCCGACGACGCCAATGGCGTGTATGAACATGGTATCGACGGGCTGGAGAGCGCGACCCCGCGGGACATGGACCTCGACACGGCAATCCGCAATTCGCGGCGCTACTTGCAGGATGCTGGCGAACGGGTGGCGAGACTGGTGCTGATCGGGCAGCGGATCGAGAAGCGAAACGTCCGCGCCAGGCAAGCCCGTGCCCGCAAAAAATGAACAACCGCGATCAGCTTATCGACCTGATGCGTGACCGTGAATTGGAAAGGCGGGAAGTCGCGGCCATGCTTAAGGTTTCGATCGAAACCGTGCAACGATGGTTGCTGCCGCTCGAATCCAAGCATCGCGAGGATATACCGGACATGGCCATTGAGCTCCTGGAACTGAAACTCAAGGCGTTGCCGCAAAAAGAATAGTGCTCCGGCGAACACCGCCGGGTCAGGCGGCCTGGTGGTCCTTGTTGCGATCGAAATATTGCGGCGAGACGAAAGTGCCGTGCGAAGACAGGTCCGTGACGCGAACTTTCGATGCGCTCAGCGGTTCAATCATCAGGTGGCGGCGCGATACGACGCGATAGCTGTTGTCGAGCACCACCGAATTCGTGGAGTCCCTCCCCACGGTGTTGCGGCCGTCACCCAGCGGGTATTCGTTACCGCCCTCGTCCATCAGCACCCATTTTTCGCCACCAGACAGTTGGAACCGGTGTTTAACCAGGATCAGTGCTGCCGTCTCTCCGGGCGGAATATTCAGCACCACCGATTCGCCGCGCGGCAGTCTTTCCAGCTCGTTGAGCATGCGCCGCGACGATTCGAGGTGGGACACGTCGAAAATGACGGTTTCCTTCAGCATCGTTCTGGCAATCGGATTGGCGGTATCGACGAGCTCGTCCTTCGGATGGCTTAACGTCTTCAGCCAGTACAGCGTGTTCAGGGTTTCCTGCCTCGCGGACAGGTACTGCAGGTATTTGGTCAACGCGACCCGCCGGAATTCGTCGTCAACGCGGTCGTCGTTCTTGAGCGTCTCAAAAATTTCCCGCCAGTGATGGTCCTTGGAGAACAGCGTCAGGGCAAGGTCGCGCATGATCGAACCCGAGCGCCCGGGCTGTTGCAGGTAGCGTTCGAGTGTCTCGGTCAGTCGTTGTTCGACCGCCTTGATGCTGAGGGCCTCTGTCTTCAGCTCCTCGGCTGAGCGGGCCATCAGCTCGGCGAACTTGTCCAGAGGCAGGGACGACCGTCCGCTCATGGCGAATTCGAAATCGGCGATGTTGCGGAAGCTCAGCACCTCATGGCCGAGGCGCATGGAAAATGCCGGTTTGCGCCCCAGGAGCTTCGCAGCAAGGTTCGCGAACAGCTCAAGGCCGCCGCGATGGGATTCGGCGTGGCTGGTCAAGTTCATCATCATGTCTAACTATTAAAATCAGTTAGTTGCGAGTCATATTTACTAAACGTCTTTAAATATTAGACCTGGAAACACCTCCGGTCAAATTTGGCGTGATAAAAATTGCTGACGACCGCCGGCCGGAGCGACCTTCAAGGGCGCACCTTAACGCCGGCGGTAGGGAAGGCTTAACAGGATTGTGCTGAAACTGTGCAGTCGCTCGCATCTGCCCGCTGGCTGGCGACGCCGGCGGCTGATCGTGAGGCGGTGAAGAACGGAAGCTTGCTGCCGAACATTTCCGGATGGGCAATGATGACGGTGTCGCTGGGCATCTTTTTAGCGGCAAATTCAGCGGCCCGGTTGGTGCCGACATTTGCGACCACCAGTTCCTTGCGGGCACGACCGTCGATGGACTGACGGAAAAATGCCTTGAAATCCTTGAGTGTCAGGTGGCGGACGGCATCAGCGATCTGCATGCGGGTATCGAAGTGGTAATAGCCCAAATCCAGCTCACGCCAGTAGTGATCGCTGCGCGTCTGGAGGCGATCGTCGCGCTGCAGGATACGGGTAATCAGCCCACGCTTGTTGCTCTCGAACTCGGCCGGGGACATGGAGTCGATCCTGGCCGCGAATGACTTCAGAAACTGGTGGATGTCGCCCATCAGTTCCAGCGGATCGGTGGTGGGGGACTGCACCAGGAACTCGATCCCCGGCACGTTCAGAAGACGAGCATTTTCGGCGGATACGATGTAACCCAGCTGTTTCTCGGTGCGCAGATCTTCGTAGAACGGCGCGCTCACAATCTGGGCCAGCATGCCGAACCGCGCATGCTCGGCAGGCGCCTGACTGGTTCCCTGGAAATAGGCTACCACCGCCGAATCGGGATGGTCGATCTTGAGCCGGCGGAAATAGTCGACTCTGGGCGCCAGTTTGACCACGTGGGCAGGCGCAACGTCGGCAGGCTTGTCCGAGCGGACCAGCGCCTTGTCGAGGATTGCCGCCATGTCGATTGCGTCCTGGCGATGCAGGTTACCGTGGGCCAGCGCGACCACGTAGACGTCCTTGAGCAGCTGTGGCACGAAATGCCGCAGATCGTCGGCCGTCAGCACTTTGCCGGCGGCGAGCCGTTGCTCCTCCGACCAGCTTGGGCGCACCAGCAACTTGCTCACTTCCGCCAGGGTCTGCTCGTATGGGCGCTCGTGGCGCACGTTGTACAGCTGGCGCAGCACCGTATCTTTGATGACGTTGAAGCGTTCGTCGCTGATTTGCGGGTGTTCCAACGTGTTGACTATCTGTTCCAATAGCAGCGGCTGCTTGTCGTTGTAGCCCGAGATCCGTACTGAAAATCCGCGGATATGCGGATATATCTGGTATGACAGGCCCGCGAGCGTCGCGGGATAGGTGAACTCGTCAAGCTGGTCGCTGATGATCCGCGTGTAGATGTCAGTCAGCACCGCGTGCGCGGGAGTGTTGTTGGCGACTGCCGAGCGTACCGAAAAATAGAAGTCGTCGCGCGGTTGCCGGAACGTTCCATCCTGTTTGAACCAGAGCTCGAAATTCGTGTGATCCTCGATACGCACCGGGACGGCAGTCGCGTCAGGCTCCATCGGTTTCAGGGCAACGTCCTCGGCAACGAAGGGGTTTTTCGCCGGCAATGTCAGGCGCGGATCCTCGGGCGCGCTGTTCCAGGCCTGCAGTTCGGCGCCCTTGATCGGCGTCACCGAATAGGGCGTGCCATACCACGGATCCTTCCTGTCGGTCTTGACACCCTTGGCCATCAGCGCAACCAGGGAATTGTCCGGCGTCAGCCGGTCGAGAAACCGCTTGATCAACTGCGGATCGAAGTCGGTCATCATGTAGTTCGCGCGGACGATATCGTCGGGCGACACGTACTGCATCTCGCCGGCAAGCCCGGTGACGTAGCTCGCGGGATCGGAGCGTTCGGCGAAGCGGAAGCTGAGGTCGTTGATCCTGGCCAGCTCCTGATATCGCCACGCGGAAACGCCCTTTTCGCGCAACAGGCGCAGGTAGCCGAATACGTCGCCCACGATCGCGTCGACGTAGCCCGAGACGATGCGCCCGGTGTTGGCATCGGTGCCGTGCACGA
>CAYVOU010000287.1:1849-3729 GCA_964453295.1 uncultured Gammaproteobacteria bacterium | reverse complement strand
ACGCCGTAGCGCTCACGCAGGTATTTCTTGGCAATCCCCGCCGCCGCCACCCGCATGCAGGTTTCACGCGCGGAGGCGCGGCCGCCGCCGCGATAGTCGCGAAAGCCGTACTTTTGCGTGTAGGTGTAGTCGGCGTGGCCGGGACGGAAGCGATCGAGGATGTTGTTGTAGTCCTTGGAGCGCTGGTCGGTGTTCTCGATCAAAAGGCCGATCGGCGTGCCGGTGGTGCGGCCTTCGAAGACGCCGGACAGGATCCGCACCCGGTCTTCCTCGCGGCGCTGCGTCGTATGCCGCGACTGGCCGGGCTTGCGGCGATCCAGGTCGCCCTGCAGATCCGCTTCCGAGAGCTCCAGTCCCGGCGGACAGCCGTCGACGATGCAAGCGTAGGCCGCGCCGTGGCTTTCGCCGCAGGCGGTGATGGTGAACAGCGTTCCAAAGGTGTTCCCGGACATGGCGCGCTATTGTAGCGGCTCGCCGCGGCCCTGTCCGTAGCCGCCTGGGCGGCTCCGATCAGGGGCCGGGCGTGCGCAGATCCAGCGTGAACGGGTATTCCGCCTGCGTTTCCTCCAGGGTGACGCGCATCTCGTGCTGGCTGTGGCCGTGCGCCCAGAAGCGCGAGGCCCTGCGCGCCTCCGCCTCGGCGGCGTTGACAGGGAAGGTTTCATAATTGCGGCCGGCCGGATGCGATACGTGGTAGGTGCAGCCACCGATGGAACGCCCGACCGCCAGGTCGACGATGTCGAAGGTGAGCGGCACGTGCACGCCGATACGCGGGTGCAAACCCGACCACGGCTGCCAGGCCTTGTAGCGCACGCCGGCAACCAGCGTCCCGGCCACGTCGGCCGGCTTGAGAGGCACCCTGCGGCCGTTGCAGGCCAGCACGTAGCGCTCGGGATTGAGCCCCGTCACCTTCGCCTGCAGGCGTTCCACTGACGAGTCGACATAACGCGCCATGCCGCCCGTCGCCGCCTCCTCGCCCAGCACATGCCAGGGTTCGATGGCCGAACGCAGCTCCACTTCGATACCGCGTTCCATGAAGCGGCCCACGCGCGGGAAACGAAATTCAAAAAAGGGCAAAAGCCATTCGAGGCGAAAGCCGAAGCCCGCTTCGTTAATTTCGCCGATGATCTGTTCCAGATCCAGCCAGAGGAAGTGCGGCAGCGCGTAACGGTCGTGCAATGCCGTGCCCCAGCGCACCAGGCGGTGGGTATACGGCTTTTCCCAGAACCACGCCACCAGTGTGCGCAACAACAGCATCTGCACGGCGCTCATGCGCGCGTGCGGCGGCATCTCGAACGCCCGGAACTCCACGAGGCCACGCCGGCCCGCCGGGCCGTCGGGTGAGTACAGCTTGTCGATGCAGAACTCGGCACGATGGGTATTGCCGGTGATGTCGACCAGCAAGTGCCGCAGCACCCGGTCGGTCAACCACGGTTCCAGCGCTTCACCGGTTTCGATAGCCGGTATCTGCGAGAAGGCGATGTCCAGTTCGTGAAGCTGGTCGTCGCGCGCCTCGTCTATGCGTGGCGCCTGGCTGGTGGGGCCGACGAAAAGCCCGGCGAACAAATAGGACAGGCTGGGATGATGCTGCCAGCAACTGAGCAGGCTGCGCAGCAGGTCGGGCCGCCGCAACATCGGGCTGTCGGACGGCGTCGGGCCGCCCAATACCACGTGATTACCACCGCCGGTGCCGACGTGGCGACCGTCCAGCATGAACTTCTCCGTGCCAAGGCGGCAAAGCCTCGCCTCCTCGTAAAGGATCTCGATGATTTCGGTCAGTTCGCGCCACGACTGCGCCGGGTGGATGTTCACTTCAATCACACCCGGATCCGGCGTGACGGCGAGCTCCGTTGTCAGTGAACCCGTTCCCGAGGGTCCAG
>CAYVOU010000287.1:0-1839 GCA_964453295.1 uncultured Gammaproteobacteria bacterium | reverse complement strand
ATCTGAAAATGTTTGAGGCGCGGATCCGGCGGTGGCAGGTAACCTTCGATGGTGACGGGGATCGCCAGTTCGGCGGCCGTCGCTTCGATGACCGCCACCAGGTAAAGGTACCCTGCGATATCCTCCACCGGCGGCATAAACAGGTAGAGCCTGCCTTCGCGCGGCTCAACGCACAGGGCCGTTCTCACCACGTCGGTGGCATAGCGGTTTGCACGAGCCCTGGCTTTCTCGGCCGCCTCGTCCGCCCGTAGCTTCGCGCTGCGGTCACGGACGCCTGCAATCTGCATCACCGGCAGCGGCCCGGTCTTTGTGATCGAATCGCGAGGCGGCTCGAGGTCCTGACGTACCGGCGGCGTCACCGGCAGCGATTCCAGCGGCAGGCGCAAGCCCATGGGCGAATCACCCGGTACCAGGTACAGGCGCTCGCGCCGCAACGGCCATTTCCCGCTTTGCCAAGCGGCGGCGCCCCAGCCTCCCAGCCAGCGCAGCGGCAAAACATAGCCGGTCGGCTGTTCCAGCCCGCGACCAAGCAGGCGGGCCAGCCGCTTGCGCTCCAGTGAATCCTTGAGATCGCACTTCAGCGGGTCGACATTCAGCGGCAACGTGGCCTCGCGCCATAGGTAATAGTAGGGATCCTCGTGGGCCGGAGATATCGTCTCCGTGGACAGGTCCAGGCGCGCCGCCAGCGTCTCGACGAAACGCGATGCCAAGTCGATGCCCACCCCGTAGTCCCGCGCTTCGTCGGCAAGCCATTGCGGGTCCCGCCATACGGGCTCGCCGTCCGGCCGCCAGATGCAGCTGAACGCCCAGCGCGGCAGCGGCTCGCCCGGGTACCACTTGCCCTGGCCATGGTGCAACAGGCCGCCCGTTGCGAACCTGGCCTGCAGTCGCCGCGTCAGCGCGTGAGCAAGCTGGCGCTTGGTCTCGCCCAGCGCTTCGGTGTTCCACTGCGCGCCGTCCATGTCGTCGATTGAAACGAAGGTCGGTTCGCCGCCCATGGTCAGGCGGCAGTCGTGCGCCGTCAGCACCGTGTCTATGCGATCACCCAGGGCCAGGATCTCGCCCCACTGCATCTCCGTATACGGCTTGGTGACGCGCGCGTCCTCGGGTAGCCGTTGCACGTGGTTGGTGTAGCTGAACTGCGTCTCGCAAGGTTCGCTGCCGCCGGTCAAAGGTGCGGCGCCGGAAGGATGCGGTGTACAGGCCAGGGGGATGTGGCCTTCGCCGGCGAAAAGCCCCGAGGTCGGGTCGAGACCGATCCAGCCCGCACCGGGCACGAAGACCTCGGCCCAGGCGTGCAGGTCGGTAAAATCCTGCGTCGGTCCCGTCGGGCCTTCCACCGGTTTCTGGTCGGGCATGAGCTGAATCAGGTAGCCGGAGACGAAGCGCGCCGCCAATCCGATCTGGCGCAACAGCTGGACCAGCAGCCAGGCTGAATCACGACAGGAGCCGCGGCCCAGGCTTAGCGTCTCCTCGCCGCTCTGTACGCCCGGTTCGAAACGCACCACGTATTCGATGTCCTTCTGCAGCCGCTGGTTCACGTCGACCAGAAAATCGACGATGTGGCGGGGCTGCCGCGGCACGCCCGCCAGCCACTTGCGCAGTGCGGGACCCGGCGCTTCCTGCCGCAGGTAGGGACGCAGGTCCTCGGTGAGGTCCGCGGCGTACTGAAACGGAAACTCGTCGTAACCCTGCTCGACAAAGAAGTCGAACGGGTTGATTACGGTCATGTCCGCAATGACCTCGACGTCGAGCGTCAGGCGGGTGACCGGCTCCGGGAAAACCAGGCGGGCGACCCAGTTGCCGAAAGGATCCTGCTGCCAGTTGATGAAATGCCCG
>CAYVOU010000286.1:0-3735 GCA_964453295.1 uncultured Gammaproteobacteria bacterium | reverse complement strand
CGAGACCGCACCCGGGATCAGCACGTACCCGCCGTTGTTGCCGTCACCGACGGCATTGGTCGTGGACAGGCCGAACTGGGAATTCCAGGCTGTAAGGTAGTCGTTCTTCGTGGTCTCTGACGCCGACACGATGAAATCCCCCCAGGCAGGCGCGAAGGTGGAGGTCAGTTCGACGTTGAAGCCGTATGCGCTGGCCGGCAGGACCCACTGAAGCCCCGAGACGGACTTGACCACCGGACTGGAAAGCGACCCTGCGTTTTCTGACAACGTCGCCGCCCCGGTCGAACCCGAAGTTGGACCCGTCGGCGACGTCGGCAAGGTTGCGCCGGTCGAATCGGTCGCAGTGGCGGTCCACGACACCAGATCGGACGCCTGGAACAGGCTGCCGACGGACAGGTCGAAATTGCCCAGCGACTTCAGTGCGGTCGAGGCCTGGGTGAAGGTGTAGGAATAGATCCACTGATTACCGGTGCCCTGGGTCGCGGAGAAATCGAGGCGAACACCCTTGTCGCTTGTACTACCCCCTGTCACCGCCCAGGCATTGCCGCTGGCAGACAATCCACCCTCCGTATCGATAGTCGCACCCGTGCTATCCGTGCGGTTGCCGACATAGCCGGTGTAGCCGACCACGGAAACCGCCTGCGCCGACGCACTGGTACAAAGCAGCAATGAAACGGAAATAGCGGAAAGGTAAGCGGCGAATCGCATCGTTGAACCCTCATTGTTGAATCGTGGCGACCACGGCAGAATGCCGAGGCCGGTTCTTCCGAGCAGTCTATTTATCCGCCGAACCGCCTGCAACATTATGGGTGTTTCACCATATGTATCTTTTGCATATTTAATCTGCCGCGCCGCTGATTCAAATCCCCTACTATATGAATCGTAATGATGTATTTTCTCGTGCATATATGATCCGGTGCCGATATATGCGTAAATAGCTTCCCAGTTTGAAAAAGCCCGGTACACCGCAGGCATGAGCGCAACCTCTACCACAGCCGGCAACTCGACGACGGCGTCCGCCAAATGCAGCCTGTTCATAGGCATCGACGACACGGACAACCTGGAAAGCCGGGGCACGGGCTTCCGCGTACGCGAGCTGGCGCGAGAGCTGCGCGAACAAGACCTTGCCGACATTCGCGCCATTACCCGTCATCAGCTGTATGTCAGTCCCGACATTCCCTACACGTCGCACAATAGTTCAGCCTGCCTGCGCGTACAGGCCCGTTGGCACCGACAGGCCGACGTCGTCGCTTACTGCCGCGATTACCTGCTGCGGGAGAGCGCGCCGGGATCGGATGCGGGCCTGTGCGTCATCGAGGAGAGCCGGATCAGCGATCGCGTGCGCCACTGGGGCGCACGCGCGAAGGACACGGTGCTGACGCAAACCGAATGCCGGGACCTGGCCCGCGCCGAGGCGTTTATCCTTGAAGGACTGACCGGCGACCAGGGTGGCGTGATCGGCGCTACCGCCGCGGTGGGACTCTGCCATGCCGGCAATGATGGCCGTTTCCTCTGGGCGCGCGGTGTTCGCGACCTGGACCCGGGCACCTACCGCCTCGGGCAACTGCTGGAACTGACTGACATCGACGAATTCCGGGAGGTCGACGGCGACGTTATCGACGATCCGGGATGCCGCATAGAAATCACCGAATGGGCCCGCCCCGTGCTCCTGGCGGGTCGGGCCGTACTGCTGTTGGAGGAAAGCGATGACAAGCAGAATCCTGTCTGGCGCGTGGCAGCCAAAGACATCATCAAGCGTTATTGAGGCACACAGAAATCTGGACGCCGGAGCGGGTGCCGCCGGCGAGGCGGCGTTCACCCTGTTCCTGCTGTCGTTGGGCGTGCTCATCGTGGTGCTGCACGCGAGCTTTCACTGGCCGCTGCACCTGCCCGGACATCACGGCCTGGAAGCCATGTCCCTCATGATGCTCGGTCGCGGCCTGACGCGCCGCCCCTGGGCGGCGACCATCGTGGCGGCCGGCGCCGGCGCGGCAACCTTCATTCCCGCGTTCGCGCCCAATGATCTCGCCTCCAGCTGGCAGTACCTGCTGATCGGCGTGACTCTGGACGCCATATTCCGAGTCGGCGCGGGCTGGCGCCGCAGCGCGTTGTTCCTCGCCACGATCGCCGCTTTGGCCTACGCTGCCAAGCCGCTTTCGAAATGGCTGCTGCTGGGGTCGTTCAATTTCCATTTCGGGTCGTTGCGCGACGGCCTGCTGATGCCTTTGTCGGCCCATCTCGCCTTCGGTTTCGCCGGCGGCCTGATCGGGGCGTGGATGGCAATCGCGACCCGGCGAGCCTACGGCGACAGGCGCTGACGGGCAATGGATGCCAGGCCGGACTGATCCCCGCACTTCGGCTGGAGAATTCACGCCGAATTGATTTGATCCGGGCAAACGCCGACCCGCTATCGAGCCGTGCGGAACGAAATCGACAAGATGTCCTCTTCCGCAAAGTCGACACCGCGGTCCCGTGCACGCTGGCTGCCGCCCGCGATGCTCGTACCCGCCCTCCTCGGCGCCGCAGCCCCCCAACAAAGCCGCGCAGCCGACGCCGACCCCGCCTATCAGCTTGGCGAAGTCGTTGTGACCGCCAAGAAACCGGTAGTCGAATCCACCCAGACCGTCCGGGAAGTCAGCGCGCAGCAGATTGAACGCGAAGGCGCGCGCACGCTGGACGAAGCTCTGGCGCTCATGCCCGGCGTGGACGTGCGGGTCGGCGGAAACGGCACGCCGCGCATCGACGTACGTGGTCTGCGCACCCGCCACGTCAAGCTGCTGATCAACGGCATCCCATTCAACAGCGCATCCGACGGCCAGTTTGATCCGACACTGATCCCCACGGAACAGATTGCCAAGATCAAGATGACCATGGGCGGCGGTTCCGAACTATACGGCGACGGCGCCCTCGCCGCGGTGATCAACATCGTCACCAAGCAGGGCGCGGGCAAGCCGCATGGCACGTTGACCACCGAACTGGGAGACGGCGGCGAACGTCGGATTGTCGGTACTTTTTCCGCCGGTTCCGACAAGGGCGGTCTGTTCATTTCGGCCAGCCACCAGCAGAGCAAGGGCTGGCCGCTGTCCGGCGACTTCAAGGCGACCTCCGAAGAGGATGGCGGACTGCGCCAGAACAGCGACCGCCGCCGCGAGAACTTCTACGCCAACGGCACCTATTCGCTGGGACCGGACTGGCAGCTCGGCTTCACCTTCAATCATGTCGAAGGCGACCACGGCGTGCCGTCCACGGTGATCAACGATCCCAATAACGTGTTCGCGATGAATCCGCACTACGATCGCGTCGACGATGAAGGCGCGTACTACGCGCAAGTCGATGCGCTCTACGCACCGGACGGGCCCTGGTCCAACCACGCCTGGGCCTACGTCAGCACACAGCACGAACTGACCAACCGCTATCCCGACGGAAGCTACACCAACCTCGACGACCCGTCCGTTCTCAATACCTTCCACGACAACGCGACCTCGTGGAACATCGGTCTGCACGAACAGCTGTCCTACGCCTTCCGGCGGGCGGGCAATCTCGCCCTGATGGTCGACTTCCGCCAGGAACGCCTGATCGAGGAGTGCAAGATCCGCGATGTCCCGATCAGCCTGAACGTACCTGCACCTACTACCACGCCGGCCACGACGACCACGCCGCAGAGCTACACCCTCAACTTCACCGACCCCACCACCAACAACAACACGGCGACGCCGGGTGCCACGAGCGCCGGCG
>CAYVOU010000285.1:0-3752 GCA_964453295.1 uncultured Gammaproteobacteria bacterium | reverse complement strand
CTCATGCTGGCCGCGATGGCGTTGCTGTATGCGGCCTGGCGCGCGGACCGCCCGCCGACGGGGTGACCGCCGTCTAGTGCTCTGAAGGTGCCGGAGGACGGTGATGAAACACGGTTCCGCTGCACTTGGGGCAGGGGGGAATGTGGCCGGGATGGTGGAAATGCAGCGCCTCGCCGCAAGCCTCGCAGAACAGCGTGCCGGGTCCGGTGATCTCTCCGGTGCGCCAGCCTTTGAGGTCCGCCTCCAATGCCAGGCGGTCGAGTTCCACGCGGGTGTGATCGACCAGCGGCGCCAGCGCCTCCAGCACGCGGTCTTCCACCAGTTCGATGTCGAAGCGCAACCAGTCGGAGAGTTCCTTGCCGCTCTCGCGCATGTGCGTCGCGGCGTCGTGAAGGTCGCGCTTGATGAAATTGGCGACCTGCTCCGCTTCGTCGCGCGTAAGTTCCTTGAGCGCCACGGCGCCTTCCGCCGCCGAGTGTAACAATTCCTGCAGGGACGGCATCACCGCGCCCGCAGTTTCACGCAGCGTGGTCGCCGCGCGCTGCATCATGCGGCGGTAGGCTTCGCTCATCGTCTTGTGTTCTTGCGTGTCGTCTTGCACTTGATTGGTCTCCAATATCATTTAGTTTGGCAGCCTGTCCGGAAATCTCGCTGATCCGGATCAACGCGCGCCCTCCCGAGATGCCAACGACTGGCCGCCTACGGACATTTAGACCGGGCTATTTCGCACGGTTCTCGCTGACGGCATGGACGGCTTCGATAAAGACGCCGGCATGAGCCGGATCGACGTCCGGCGTGATGCCATGGCCGAGATTGAAGACATGGCCGGGCGCCGTCCCGTAGGCGTCGAGTATTGCCGCGACCTCATCGCGGATGCGCTCGGGCGAGGCCAGCAGCACGGCCGGGTCCATGTTGCCCTGCAGGGCGACGCGGTCGCCGATTCGCCTGCGTGCCTGTCCGATCTCGCAGGTCCAGTCCAGTCCGACGCCAGCGCATCCGGTCGCGGCGATCGACTCCAGCCACTGTCCGCCGCCCTTGGTAAACAGAATTGCCGGGACCTTCCGGCCTTCGTTTTCCCGGGTGAGTCCGTCGACTATCTGCTGCAGGTAGCGTAGTGAGAATTCGTGATAGGCCGTGGTCGATAGCGCGCCGCCCCAGGTATCGAAAATCATCACCGCCTGCGCGCCGGCGGCGATCTGCGCGTTCAGATATATCGTCGCTGACCTGGCGAGCAACTCGAGCAGGCGGTGCAACGCCGCAGGCGACTGGTACAGCATCGTTTTAACGCGATGGAAATCCTTGGAGGAACCGCCTTCCACCATGTAGGTGGCCAGTGTCCACGGGCTGCCGGCAAAACCGATTAAGGGCACACGGCCATTCAGTTCACGGCGTATCAGGCTGACGGCGTCGATCACGTAGCGCAGCTCGGTACCCGGGTCCGGCACGCCCAGTGCGTCGATTTCCGCCGCCGATCGCACCGGTCTTTCGAAGCGCGGACCGACACCCTCGTTGACGCTGAGGCCCAGTCCCATGGCGTGCGGAATGGTCAGGATGTCGGAGAAGAGAATTGCCGCATCCAGCGGGTAGCGGTCGATAGGCTGAAGGGTCACCTCGCAGGCGAGTTCCGGCGTGGTGCAAAGTGTCATGAAATCACCGGCGCGGGCGCGCGTGGCGCGGTATTCCGGGAGGTAGCGGCCGGCCTGGCGCATCATCCATACCGGCGTCATGTCCACCGGCTGGCGCAGCAGGGCGCGAAGGAATCGATCGTTTTGCAGAGTCGGCAGCATGCTTATGCCGGATAGGTGCGCCCGTTACCTGTCGAGGCCATTCGATGCAGCCGGAGTGCCGACGGCAGGTCGGCCTGCCAGGGCCCGGACGGCCTAGGGCAGCGGCGCCGGCAAATCGCTGGCGCCCATCAGGTAGCGGTCCACGCCCGCGGCCGCGGATCGCCCTTCGGCGATGGCCCAGACGATCAGCGACTGGCCACGCTGCATGTCGCCGGCGGTGAATACACCCGGCACGCTGGTCATCCAGTTTTCATCGCGCTCGACGTTGCCCCGTCCGCTGAGCTTCACGCCCAGCTGCTCGAGCATGCCGGGTTTCTCGGGACTGACGAAGCCCATGGCCAGCAGCACCAGATCGGCCGGCAGGTTGCAAGATGAATTGGGCACCTCCTCGAAACGGACACGGCCGTCGTCACTTTTCTTCATTTCGACGTTTACCAGCTCGAGGGCTTGGACGGCGCCCTGGCCGTCGTCGGCGGAGCGCTTCGTCGACACGGCGTATAGCCGCTTGCCACCTTCCTCGTGCGCCGAGGCGGTACGGAACACGTTCGGCCATTCCGGCCACGGGTTGCCTTCCGCGCGTTCCGCTGGCGGCTGCGGCATGATTTCCAGGCAATGGACCGAGGCCGCGCCCTGGCGGTGCGCCGTACCCAGGCAGTCGGCGCCGGTGTCGCCGCCGCCAATGATGATTACGTGCTTGTCCTTGGCGGTGATGGCATCCGCATCGGGGATCAAGTCGCCTTCGCAGCGCCGGTTCTGCTGGGGCAGGAAGGTCATCGCCTGGTAGATGCCCTCCAACTCGCGACCGGGCACCGGCAGGTCGCGGGGGTGACAGGCGCCTCCGGTCAGCAGGATCGCGTCGAACTTCCCGCGCAGATCTTCGACCGGGAGATCGATGCCGACATGGGCATTGGTCTTGAACTGCACGCCTTCGGATTTCATCTGTTCCAGGCGGCGGTTCAGTACGCGCTTTTCCATCTTGAATTCGGGAATGCCGTAGCGAAGCAGGCCACCGATCCGATCGTCGCGTTCGAAGACGGTGACTTCGTGGCCGACGCGGCGCAGCTGCTGCGCCGCCGCCAGGCCGGCAGGGCCGGAGCCCACCACCGCCACCTTCTTGCCCGTCAGCACCTGCGGCGGTTGAGGGACCACCCAGCCTTCCTTGAAGGCGTGATCGATGATGGTCAGCTCGACTGCCTTGATTGTGACCGGATCATCGTTGATGCCCAGCACGCAGGCGCCCTCGCAGGGGTCCGGGCAGAGGGTGCCGGTGAACTCGGGGAAGTTATTGGTGGCATGCAGGCGGTCGATGGCCTCGCGCCAGCGGTTGCGATACACGAGGTCGTTCCAGTCCGGGATCAGGTTGCCGAGCGGGCAGCCCTGGTGACAGAACGGAATGCCGCAGTCCATGCAGCGCGAGGCCTGCGTTTTTAGGGCGTCGTCGGCCCAGGACGCCATGACCTGTTTCCAGTCGAGGACGCGTTCCTTGACCGGACGGTACGGCTGTTTGACCCGATGAAACTCGAGGAAACCGGTTGGTTTACCCATGGGCCGCCTCCATGACCGCCTCGTCCTCGGGGACGCCGCTCTTGCGGGCCTTGGCGACGGCCTGCAGGACTCGCTTGTAGTCCCGCGGCATGACTTTGACGAACTTCGATTGCATGGCTTTCCAGTTGGCCAGTATGTTCTTGGCAACCGTGCTTTGCGTGTAGCGCACGTGCCGGTTGAGCAGTTCCGTGACGGTCTCCACGTCCTCGTCCTCGGTGAGACTTTCCAGATCGACCATCTGGGTGTTGCAGCGGCCCTTGAACAGGCCTTCCATGTCGAGGACGTAGGCAACGCCGCCCGACATGCCGGCGGCGAAGTTACGACCGGTTTCGCCGAGGACGACAACGACCCCTCCGGTCATGTACTCGCAACCATGGTCGCCGACGCCTTCGACGACGGCGATGGCCCCAGAATTGCGCA
>CAYVOU010000284.1:0-3753 GCA_964453295.1 uncultured Gammaproteobacteria bacterium | reverse complement strand
CTCGTCGTTGGCACGCCGAATGTAGTCGGCGAATCCGGCGCCGTAACCCTGGGCACGCGCGATGCCGACGCCGCGGCTGCCGGCGGGCGGATATCGGCACAGGCTGGCGATGCGCTCGGCCTGAGCCACCGAATTGACCTGGGGCACGATGACGCCGGCGGCGCCGATGTCCAACACCTTCTTGATCCAGATCTCGTCGTGCGACGGTACCCGCAGCAGGCAGGGGCAGGCCGGACCGGCCGCCTGCAGCAGCGCCTGCGCCCGCAGGGGATCGAAGGCACCGTGTTCCATATCGAGAAACAGCCAGTCGAAACCCGCATGCGCGAGGATCTCGACCACTTCCGGTGAAGGCAGCCCGACCAGCGTGCCGATGAGTGGTTCGCCCGCTCGCAGGCGGCGCCGGAATTCACCGTTCATCGCAGTCTCCTCTGCCGCCATGTCGAAAGCGCGCTCATTCCGGCGTCCATCCGAAACGCGCCACGGTGCGGAAGATGTCGGTGTCGCTGATGATGCCAATCGGCCTGTCTTCCTCGCCGATGACGACGCGGCGTACGTTGTCCTTGAGCATGCGCTCGGCGCAATCGTGCAGCGAGGCATCCGGCGGCACCAGCATGAGCGGGCGCGAGGCGATGTCCTCGACCTTCACCCGGGACGGCGAACGGTTTTCGAATACGATTTTCTTGATCACGTCACGCATGGTCATGATGGCCCATTCCCCGCCGTCAGGCGCCTCCACCAGGATGCTGCTGATGCGATTATCGTTCATGAAACGCATCGCATCGAGCACGGTGGAACCGGCCTTGACGGTGAAGGTCTTGCGCATCAAATCGCCCACAGTGGTCGGCGTGCGTCCTGACTCTTCCATTTCCGTATACGGCCGGATCACGCGTTGCGCCTCGCGCTCCCTGCGCTCGGCCGCGATCGCCTGCAGCCTCGCCCGTCGTTTCGCCTCGTAGTCGACGCCGCCGCGCATCTCCTCAATCAGGGCGGTGGCGAACTCACTGGTCTTCACGGGCACCGCCCCCTCCATCTGGCGCGCGAAATCGTAGGTGACGACGCACTGCTGGATCACTTCCGGATACGCGGCCGTGATGAGATCCGCCGCTTCCTTCCAGCCCAGGTATTCCAGCATCATGACACCGGAGAACATGAGCGAACCCGGATTGACTTTGTCCTGGTTGGCGTACTTCGGTGCGGTGCCGTGCGTCGCCTCGAACACCGCAACGTGATCGGCGATGTTGGCACCCGGAGCGATGCCGACGCCGCCGACCTCGGCGGCGATGGCGTCGGAAAGATAGTCTCCATTGAGATTGGGCGTGGCAATGACGTCGAATTCGTTGGGGCGCAGCAGCATCAACTGGAACATGATATCGGCGATCCGATCCTTGATGACGATACAGCCGGGCGGGCACTTGCCGCCGTGAACGCTGTACAGTTCCGCCTCGGTGACGGTCTGGTCGGCGAATTCCTCGCGCGCCACTTCGTAGCCCCAGGTGCGGAACGCGCCTTCCGTGTACTTCATGATGTTGCCCTTGTGGACCAGGGTGACGCTCTCGCGGCCGTTGTCCAGGGCGTAACGTATTGCCTTGCGCACCAACCGTTTGCTGCCCTTGGGACTCATCGGCTTGATGCCGATGCCGCTGTCGTCGAAGAAGCGCGCCCCCATTTCATTTTTGAGGAAAGCCTCCAGCTTGCGCATCTCCTCGCTGCCGGACTTGTACTCGATACCGGCATAAACGTCCTCGGTGTTCTCGCGGAAGATGACGACGTCGATCAGTTCGGGATGGGTAAGCGGCGACGGTACGCCGCGATAATAACGCACGGGACGAACGCAGGCATAAAGATCCAGGTCCTGGCGCAGCGCCACGTTGAGGGAACGGAAGCCGCCGCCCACCGGCGTGGTAAGCGGCCCTTTTATGGATACGGTAAGGTCCAGTAACGCGTCGCGTGTTTCCGCCGGAAAAATATCGCCATATTTCTCCGCGGCCTTTTCGCCGAGATAAAGCTCCATCCAGTTGACGCGCCGCCTGCCGTTGTAGGCGACATCCACCGCGGCATCCCAGACGCGCAGGCAGGCGCGCATGATGTCCGGACCAATCCCGTCGCCCTCCACGTATCCGATAATCGGATTGTCGGGTACGACCAGGCTGCCATCGCGAATTTTTATTTTTTCGCCGCCGACGGGCACGCTGATGTGTTGATAGGCCATTTCCCCGCCCTTTATTCTTATGCGACCCCGGCAAGGCGGCAGGCTTGCCGCCCTCCGCCCGGTATTCCAGGTTCACCCGCGCGCAGGCTCGCGCCAGGCCGGACTTCGCGGGCCGGCGAAAGCGGCGCGCCGCCGCCGTGTCCGTCGATGAAACCTACGCCACCGAGAGACGGACCGGCACGCGCTTCGCGCCCCAGTTGCCCGGGCGCGGATCGAACACGCCGCCGCACGCGGTGCCGCAGCGTTCACAGCGGCCCTGGGCGTCCAGGCCCCAGCGGGTCAGCACATACCAATCCCTGCCGATCAATGGATGGCCGCATTCATGGCAATAGGTGGTGCCGCCGGCTTCATCGTGGACGTTGCCCGTATACACATAGCGCAGGCCGTTGCCGATGGCGATCTCCCTGGCCCGGCTCAGTGTCGAAGGCGGTGTCGGCGGCACGCCCTGCATTTTCCAGTCCGGGTGGAAGGCGGTGAAATGCAGCGGCACGTCCGGCCCGAGCTTCTCCACCACCCACTGCGTGAGTGCCTGCAATTCAGCCTCCGAGTCGTTCTGGCCCGGTATCAGCAGAGTCGTGATCTCGAACCACACCGACGTTTCGTGCTTGAGGTAGACCAGGGTGTCGAGCACCGGTTGCAGGCGACTGCCGGTGACCTTCCAGTAGAATTCGTCGCTGAACGCCTTCAGATCGACGTTGGCCGCATCCATGTGACGGTAGAATTCGGCCCGCGGCGCCTCGCATATGTACCCCGCGGTGACCGCCACCGACTTGATACCCTGCTCACGGCAGGCGTCGGCGACATCGATCGCATATTCCATGAAGATCGTCGGGTCATTGTAAGTGAAGGCAACACTGCGGCAGCCCAGCTGCCTGGCCGTCTCCGCAATCTGCGACGGCGTTGCGGCGTCGGCCAGCGTGTCGATTTCCCGCGACTTGCTGATATCCCAGTTCTGGCAGAACTTGCAGGCGAGATTGCAGCCGGCCGTACCGAAAGACAGTACCGGCGTGCCGGGAAGGAAGTGATTGAGTGGTTTCTTTTCGATCGGATCGATGCAGTAGCCACTGGAACGGCCGTAGGTTGTCAGCACCACCTTTCCGCCGTCATTGGCGCGCACGAAGCACAGGCCTCGCTGGCCCTCATGCATCTTGCACGCGCGCGGACACACGTCGCACTGCACCCGGCCGTCGGCCAGGCGATGCCAGTAGCGCGTCGGTACGACTGGCTCGGTTATCCGGTCAAGGGTCTCGGTCATTACCGTCGGGCCACAGGCCCCCTCTCAACACAGTCAGTATATGCGATATCCACCGCGGCCCATTGCGCGCACTGCCGGCGTGATGCGCGGCAGCCACGTGCGGCCTCGGACAGGATCTGGATCGGGAATTCATGCACCATGCCTGACAGATGGGGCCGGAGGAAGCGAATTCAACGACGCAGTCGTCGGCAGCACCAGGATTGGTGCGCTGCGGCATGCAAGACACATAAAAAAAGCGGCACATCCATGTACCGCGAAAGCTCTGACTTAATCAGAGCTTCCTAAAGCA
>CAYVOU010000283.1:0-3778 GCA_964453295.1 uncultured Gammaproteobacteria bacterium | reverse complement strand
ACGACCGCAAGCGTTCGCAAAATGGGTTTCATTGGGCGTCCTTGGAATGGGGGATGGCTTTTTGAAATGACGTTTTGATGACAGTTCCAGACTACAAAATTTGGCGGCACCAGCGCGTACCGCTGTCGGAGTTTTGCGGAAGAAGGTTCACAAAATCGGGCCATCTTCCCACAAGTGGGCGCGGGCGCCAAGCCACCTCAGCGCCTGACCGGCCGTTTTTGCAGCTTGCGCTGCCAAGTCCGGCGGTGCATGCCCAGGCGCCGGGCCGCTTCGGAAATGTTGCCACCGCAATCGCCCAGGATCTTCTGGATGTGTTCCCATTCCAGCCGGTCGACCGACGGTGGTGCCGATGCGACGGGCGTGGCGGCGTCACCGTCTTCGCGCGAGAAGGCGGCAATGATGTCGTCCACGTGCGCCGGCTTGGTGAGATAGTGGATTGCGCCCAGCTTGATGGCCTCCACCGCGGTGGCAATGCTGGCATAGCCTGTGAGCACCACGATTCGAATTTCCGGGGTGATCCGCATGAGGCGTTCAATTAGAGTCAGGCCGCTTTCTCCCGGCATCCTCAGGTCCACCACGGCAAGCCCAAACTCATGATCCGAGGCCAGCGCGGCAGCTTCGTCGGCATCGGCGGCGGTCTGCACGGCGTAGCCGCGGCGGATGAAGGCACGCGCCAGCACGTCGCGGAAGGTATCGTCGTCATCGACCAGCAGCAGGGAGGCGTTCATGCAACCTTAAGGTCCGAAAGCGGCAGGACGACGTCGGTATCGATGCCGGCACCTTCGCCGCGCGGATTCAGTTTCACGCTGCCGCCCAGGTGTTCGACAGTGGTTCTCGCGAGGTACAGTCCCAGACCCATACCCCCGGGCTTGGTAGTGGCGAAAGCGGTGCCGAGATGCGGACGGATCGCCGGCGCCAGCCCCTCGCCCTGATCCCGGATCCGCAGCCGGAGCTCTCGCTGATCCCATTGCCCGAGCATCTCGACGTGCTGTGGTGAGGCGTCGGCGGCGTTGTTGAGCAGGTTTACGATGGCCTGCGACAAGGTCCTGTCGGCGATGATTTCCGGCGACGGCTGCGTGCCCGACAATTGCATTTGCAGCTGTACCTCCGGCCGCAACTGCCGCCATTCCCTGACCAGGTCCTCGAGGAAGCTTTCCAGCCTCAACCGGCGGCCGGCGTCGGCCTGCGCTTGGCCGGCCTGGGCCGACATGCGTGCCAAGGTCTGTTTGCAGCGGTCAATCTGCTGCCTCAGGAGCGTCAAACCGTCGATCACTTCCCCCTCGTTGGCATGATCGTGCTCCAACTCCTCGACCAGCACGGCCATGGTCGCCAATGGCGTCCCCAGTTCGTGCGCCGTGCCGGCCGCCAGCGTCCCCAGCGCCACGAGTTGCTGCGCCTCCAGCGCCCTTTCCCGCGCCAGGCTGAGGGCCCGATCCTGGGCACGAAGGGCGGCACCGATCCTGGCCACGAAGTAGGCCACGATGCCGGCGCTGAACAGGAAGCCGAACCACATGCCCCACAAGTGCAGCGACAGATGTTCGTTTTCATGCATCCAGGGAAAGGTGTGCAGGTGAAAGAACATCAGGGCCGTGTAGCAGAGGGCGGCGCTGCCGACCAGGAGCCAGGTATAGAGCGGCCGCAGGGTCGCCGCCGCGACGGTGATGGGCAGCAGGAACAGCGAGACGAATGGATTGAAGGAACCGCCGGTGAAATACAGCAGGATAGCCAGTGCGATGACGTCCACGCCCAGTTGCAACAGAAAGGCCGGCTCCGAAATCGCCGGGGTGCCGTGCAGGTGCCGCCAGCTCACGAAGGTGAATGCGGCCAGCAGGGAGGCCGTGAGGCTGATTGGAATTACCGGCAGCGGTGTGTGCAGCAGCAGATGTGCGGCCAGCAGGCCGATCACCTGCCCGCCGATGGCGACGACGCGCAGGATCAGCAAGTAGCGCATGCAAAGCCGGGTAAGTTCGGTTGAGAGTCGATAGTGCGGCATAGGTGGATCCATGGCGGCGGCGTAAACCGCGATTATATAAACTTCGCGGTGGAATTCTGACCGCGATATGACCGGGTACGGACGGCACGCTGCCGGGTGCTGCGGTGCAATAATGATCCCTGCATCCCGCGTCGCTATGATGCCTCAAAAGCACGGCATGGCGCAGTCGGCGGAATGCGCGCCCGACGGCCGGGCAAACGGCTACGCGGCGGAGACGATATGGCAATCGACAAACGGCAGATCACGCCACCCGCCGATCTGGAGACGGTCGCCGGCAACGGCCTGCTGCACAGGCGGATCTTCCTCAAGCAGGGCCTGGCCGTGGCGGCGGGGCTGACGGCCGCCCCACTTGCGGCGCTGGCGGGGGAAGGCGGTGCCACGCTGACGACGCCGCCCTGGATGCTCAAGCCGGGCAAGCCGTTTTCCATGTACGGCCAGCCTTCGCCGCACGAGCACGTGTACCGGGCGATTTCCGCCAATCAGGACGTGCCGGGCAATGGCATCTCCTGGACGCCGCTGCAGGAACTGGACGGCATGATTACGCCCAACGGCCTGCATTTCGAGCGCCACCACAACGGCGTGCCGCAAATCGACCCCGCGCAGCATCGGTTGCTCATTCACGGCATGGTGAAGGAGCCCCTCATTTTTACCATGGACGATCTGGTGCGATATCCCATGGTTTCGAAGCTGATGTTCATAGAGTGCGGCGGCAACAGCAATGCCGGCTGGAACCGCGAGCCTCTGCAGACCGCGCCGGGATACATTCACGGACTGGCGTCCTGCAGCGAGTGGACCGGCGTACCCTTGTCCATCCTGCTGGATCAGGCGGGTCTGGACCCGACCGCCACCTGGTTGATCGCCGAGGCGGCCGACGCCATCGCCATGGACGTCAGCCTCCCGGTCGGAAAAGCGATGGACGATTGTTTCCTGGCGATTTACCAGAACGGCGAACGGGTCCGGCCCGAAAACGGGTATCCGCTGCGGTTGATCGTTCCGGGTTGGGAAGGCGTGCTCAACGTGAAATGGCTGCGCCGCCTGCAGGCAACCGACCGGCCGGTCATGGCGCGCAATGAGACGTCGAAATACACGGAGCTGCAACCTGATGGAAAAGCCCGGATGTTCACCTTTTACATGGATGCCAAGTCGGTGATCCTGGCGCCTGGCGGAGGTGTCACGCTGCACCAGCCGGGCTATTACGAGATCACGGGGCTGGCCTGGTCCGGTCGCGGCCGCATACGCAAGGTCGAGGTTTCAGCGGACGGCGGCAAGAGCTGGGCCGACGCGGCCCTGCAGGAACCCGTACTGGACCGGTGTTTCACCCGCTTTCGCATGGGCTGGCGCTGGGACGGCTCCCGTTGCGTCCTGAAAAGCCGGGCGACGGACGAGACCGGCTACGTCCAGCCGGAGCGCGACGTGCTGGTCGCGCAGCGCGGCCGCAACGGCTATTTTCACTACAACGCCATCGTCTCGTGGGAAGTGGACACGGACGGGACGGTCAGCCATGTCTATGAATAGACTGCGTCGATGGCTGCATCCTGCGGCTGCCGTGCTGATGTTGTCGTGGGTGTATGCCTTGCCCGGCGCGGAACCGCCGCAGCCGGATGCGCCGCATCTTGGGCGGCCGGCCACAGCCGCCGATATCGCCGCCTGGAATCTCAGCGTATTTCCCGACGGGACGGGCCTCCCGCCCGGCCACGGCACGGCGGTGGAAGGCGAGAAGATTTACAACACGCGTTGTGTGAGCTGTCACGGTCCTCATGGTGAAGGTGCATCCGCGCAGGATCT
>CAYVOU010000282.1:0-3791 GCA_964453295.1 uncultured Gammaproteobacteria bacterium | reverse complement strand
CTCGGGTCTGCACGTTGCGCGGCAGGAATTCCGCCTGCTGGCGGATCTGCTCGACGCGGCCTGAGAACACCTCGTCCGGCCAGGCGTCCACCCGGACATCGGCATCCTGGCCCAGCCGCACCCGCCCGATCTGCGTTTCCGGCACGTAGACCATCACGTATAGCTGGTCCGCTTCCAGCAGCCTGGCGGTGATGGCATTGGGCGCGACCAGGTCGCCCGGCCGCAAGTCCAACACCTCGACCACCGCCGCGGCCGGCGCGTGCACTTCATGCTCGTCCAGGCGCGCCTGCGCCTCTTCCAGGCCCCCGCGGGCCTGAAGCACCCGGGCCCGCGCCGCGTCAATATCCTCTTTGCGAAAACCGCTCACGGCACGTTCCGAAGCCGCACGGGCGGCACGCAGTCGTCCCTGCGCGGCACCCAATGCGTACTCGGCCGCTGCGACCTGCGCCCGCGCTGCTTTCAGCGCGGCCTCGGCGTCGTCGAAGAACTGGTGCGAGACAGCGCCTTTGCCAAGCAATTCCTTCGCGCGCCGGTAGCGCAACTCGGCGTTGGCGGCGTCGACACGAATACGCTGCAGATCGGCCCGCGCCTGCGAAACCTCCTCGACGCGGAAGCCATGCCGCCGGTCCTCACCCTGCCGGGCCGCCGCCGCGGCCTCCGCTTCGGCAATATCTTCGGGGCGGGTACCATGCTCCAGGCGGGCAAGGTCCGCCTGCGCCGCTTCCAGGTCGCCTTGGGCCTGCGTGAGCCTGGCCTTTAGCTCGGCGTCATCGAACACCACCAGAAGCTGGCCGGCCTGGACGTGATCGCCTTCGCGCACCAGCACCTTCACCACGCGCCCCCCGACCTTGGAACCGACGCTGATGTCGCGCGCCTCAAGCGTACCGGACGCGACCAGTTCCTGGTTCGCGGGCTGGAACCAGCCTTGGGCCCGTAGCGCTTCGTAGGCCGGTTCGATACCGCCGTAGGAAAGCACCGCCACCGAGGCGACGGCTGCGACAAGCACTAGCAATACGAGCAGGCGCCTCATTTGCGTCGCCGCCCTGCACCGGTGGTGCCTGTCGACACGGACGGCGTGCCGATACCCTGCCAAAGCAGGTCCAGCGACTGCTGCATCCAGGCCCCCAGATCCCGACCCGACCGCATGGGCCAGACCAACTGGGCGCCGATCATGTTCTGTTGCAGCATGTGCGCAAGCCGGGCCGCCGGAATGTCGCCGCGGATCTCGCCCCGGCGTTGACCCTCCTTCAACAGCAAGGTCGCATTATGTCGCGCGACGGCCAGCAGTTCCTCGAAACGGGCGGACAACATGTCGTTGGAAAGGACCGCGCCGAACATGCTGCGCAGGAAGCGCCGGTTACCCTGCCAGCTGGCGGCCACGGTCCGCGCCACGCCCTCGATCAACACCCGCATCGAATCCGCATCCTTCGCCGAACCCGCGGCCGTAGCCAGCCTGGCGACCTGCAGTTCGCAAAAAGCGATGACGAGGTGTTCCTTGCTGGGAAAGTAATTGAAGAAAGTGCCCTTGCCGATGTCGGCGGCCTCGGTGATGGCCTCGACCGTCGTGCTGGCATAGCCCTGTTCCATGAACAACCGCATGGCCGTGTCGAGAATGCGCTTCGCGGTCTCCGCGCGCCGGCGCTCCCGCCGGCCCGGCGCCGTCCGGCGCTCGCGGACAGCGGCCACTTTGGTTCCATCGATCATAATATGAACTCCAGTCATTTATGACTATTAGTCATATTTTGATGCGGGTCAAGCCGGAACGTGCCGCGGAGGCGGCCGCACATGCGAGGGTCAGCGTGCGGAGACGGAAACAGCCGGGGTGTTCACGGGGCGGGCCGCGGCTCCGTCAGGTCGGCGGGATAGTCGACGTCGCGCAGGCAGCCCGGATCGTCGCAGGCATACGTGACGAAACAGGCGTCGCCGCTCTCGATCAGCCCGCGTGCGCCCGCGTCACCGCAAAGTCCGGTCAGGGCGACGCCTAACTGGCTCGAAAATCCAACGGGATGACCGCGGCGTCCGCGCCAGGACGGGGCGGCGATGGCGGCGCCGCCTGCGATCAGGCGGGCGATCGCGGTGACGGTTTCAGGACGAACAAACGGCATATCGGCCAGCGCAATCAGCCAGCCGTCGGCCGTCCGGGTCTCGGCAACCGCGAAGGCGAGGCTGGTTCCCATGCCTTCGTCCGCCCGGGCGCACATCCGCACATCGAATCCGTCGTCGCGGAGCCGGCCATTCAGCTCGCCGGCGCCGGGACGCACGACCACGAGGACATTGTCCAGGGCCATGCGCAGCGTACGCGCCGATGCCAGAGCGATGGGCGTGCCGTCGCCCAGGCGGTGCAGCAGCTTGTCGCTGCCGAACCGTTCACTGCGTCCGGCGGCGAGCAGGATGCCCTGTATCACCCCAGCGCCGCCGCTCGGTCCGCCTCGAGCCCGGTGGCCGATTCCCCTGCGTTTGGGACCGCCAGTGTCACGCCGTTTCTCAGTGCGGTAATTTCAGCGAGGACGGCGACGGCGATCTCCGGCGGGCTACGGCTGCCGATAGGCAGCCCGACCGGGCCGTGCAGGGCCGCCAGACGGTCCTCCGGCACGTTGAAATGCTCCTTCAACCTCTGCCGGCGTTTCTCCTGGTTGCGGCGCGATCCCAGCGCCCCGACGTAAAAGGCGTCGGAACCCAGCGCTTCCAGCAGCGCCATGTCGTCGAGCTTCGGGTCATGGCTCAGGGCGACGACGGCGGTGCGGGCATCCGGCCTGGCTTCGCGGATCAGGTCGTCGGGCATGTCACGGCGAATTTCGGCGACGGCGGTGTCGCCGCCGCCCTCGAAATCATTTCCGAATGCCGGCCGCGGATCGCAGACGGTCACCTGGTATCCGAGCATGTAAGCCAGCTGCGCCGTGTAACGCGACAATTGGCCGGCACCGATGATGATCAGGCGCCAGCGCGGACCGTAGAGAAAATCGACGCTCTCAATCTGCACCCGCACGACCTCGTGCCCGTCCGCAGCCAGGAGCTGGCTGTGTCCGTCGGCCAGATTGAGGCGCCTGCGGATCAGCTGCCGTGCTTCGATGGCGGCGACAATGGCGGCAATGGTTTCCGCTCCCTCGAAGCCCTCGACGATCAGTTCCAGCTGACCGCCGCAGGGTAGGCCGTAGCGTCGGGACTGTGCCTCGGTGATGCCATATCGGGCCAATTCAGGCAATGCGCTGTCCCGGTTCTGCATGCGCGCGATGAGATCGTCCTCGACGCAGCCGCCCGACACCGAACCTGCGAAACGCCCGTCAGCCGCGACCGCGAGCATGGCGCCGACCGGCCTCGGCGCCGAACCGAAGCTGCGCACGATAGTGGCAAGCTGTACCCGTCGTCCGGCCTGCAGCCAGTCGAGCATGCGCCGCAATACGTCCAGGTCGACACTGTCCACGACGCGGTCAGACCGGCAACTGGAACGGCAGGCGGCGCAGCCTCTTGCCGGTCGCGGCGAATATGGCGTTGCCGACTGCCGGGGCGATCGGTGGCGTGGCCGGTTCGCCGATGCCGCTGGGCGGGGCGTCGCTGGGCACGATGTGCACCTCCACGGCCGGCATCTCGTTTATGCGAAGCACGACGTAGCCGTCGTAGTTGCCCTGCTCCACCCGGCCGTCCTTCAGGGTGATCTCGCTGTGCAGCGCCGCCGACAGGCCGAAGGCAATCGCACCCTCCATCTGCGCCCGGATCGTGTCGGGATTGACGGTGCGCCCGCAATCGACGGCACAGACCACGCGCGTGACCTTGATATCGGCACCGTCGACCAC
>CAYVOU010000281.1:1664-3794 GCA_964453295.1 uncultured Gammaproteobacteria bacterium | reverse complement strand
TGGGCCGTTGCTCACGATGTGTGAAAGCGCCTGCTGACCGTCCGCCACCACGGTCGCGTCGTGTCCGGCAGCGGCGACCAGCGTTTGCAGGATCGTCTGGCTTGTCGGTTCGTCGTCAACCACGAGCACCTGCAGGGGTTCCGCCACTGTATCGTCGGCGATTGCACTGCTGAAGACGCCCTGCGTGACGGCGAGCATGTCCTCCAGGGCCGGCATTTTCTGGGTGGGGACCTTGTAGATCCGGCCCCATTCCTCCCACTCCTCGGTGATGTCCCTCACCAGGCGGCCGAGATCGGCTTCGTCCATTCCGACCCGGGCGCCGAGCCGGTACAGGGGCGGCAGCAAATCATAGCGTTCCGATTCGGTGGCGAGGCACATGTCGGCGATGTGATCGGCCAGGTCCATCATGTCAATCAGCCCCTGCTGCCTCTCCTGCTCCGGCTTGGGTTCGCGATGCGTCATGATGTCGACGTAGATTGGCGGCAGGCCCCAGTCCTTGAGCATCGTTTCGGTCAATTCGTTCGAGCAGAAGCCGAATTGCGCCCGTTCCCGCTCACGCAGTTCAAGGGCATCGAGGCCATCGCTTTCGCTCAGGAGCCGGGCGTAGTTCTCGGGAAACAGGGTGGTCATCGCCAGTAATCCGATCCGGGAAAGCAGCCCGGCGGTGAAGCATTCCTCCGGCGAGGCCACCCGTATCGTGGCGGCGATGCGTCGTGCGCTGACCGCGATGGCAAGCGAATGAGACCAGAACCTGGTGTAGTCGAAAGCCGGGCATTCCCCGCTGCGGTTCGAGTACAACAGCGACACGGCCAGCGCGGCCTGGCGCAGCGCCGCAGTGCCGATCCGGGCCACGGCTTCGCCGATGGAAGCTGTCGGGCGCAGGCCGGCGAAGCGGCCGCAGTTTGCGAAACGCAGCATTTCGCCGGACAAGCTGGGATCTGTCTGGAGAACCCGGCTGATCTCGACAATCGTCGTCTCGTCGCGCCGGGTCAGTTCGAAGATTTTGAGAGCGACACCGCTCGGTGATGGCATCCTGCCGGCAATATTCAATTGCTTCAGATCTATCTGGGCCATCTGTAGATTTATTTATTAGTCGTATTTTGACGGGGATAACTGAATCGACCTGCGTCTGCGGCATTGCCGCAACGCAATGACAGGACAGTTTCCCGAACCTATCCTTTCTTAAGCATATACTGATCCTGGAGCCTATGGCGAATAACTCATGCCGACACTGACCGGATCCTCTTGTATTGCGGCAAATGGCGTAAATCCAAGGGGGACGCCCGCTTTTAGTTGTCCGCGCCGGAAGGGATGCACGACTGCGACGCACCGTCGCCCAAGTGGCAAACAGCCCACGCCGACATGCACACCGTAACGATTGGGATCGGCCGTCGTGCGAGCCGAACCGAAACAAACCGATGGCAACGCGACCGACGCTGATATACGACGGAGAGTGCGAATTCTGCGGGTACTGGGTGTCCTACTGGCTGGCACTCACGCGGCAGGGATTCGACGCGAAAATTTACCAGGACGTCGCGGCCGAGTTCCCCGACATACCTGAGTCGCGGTTCGCACGGCAAATCGTTTATGTCTCGCCGGACGGAGAACTGGCCTTCGCCGCCGAAGCGGCTTTTCGGGTTCTGGCGCTGCCTGGCGGCAACCGCCTCTGGCTCTGGTTGTATCGGCACCTGCCGGGGTATGCCTTCCTGGCGGAAATGGCCTACGCGTTTGTGTCGCGGCACCGCGTTGCCGCAATGCGAGGGAGCCGTCTGCTCTGGGGGCCGGTCCATTTGCCACCGACGCATCGCATCGCGGCTGGCCTGTTTCTGCCCTTGCTGGCACTGGTCTATTTGTCAGCGTTCATCTCCTTCGGCACGCAGATTCGCGGACTGATCGGCCACGACGGCATACTGCCGCTGGTCGGCTATCTTGACGCCGCGCGCCACTACTACGGTCACGCCGCATACTGGAACGTTCCCACTCTGTTCTGGCTCAATGCCTCTGACGAAGCACTGGTATGGAGCTGCGCCCTTGGCGCCCTGGCCGCGGCGCTGCTGCTGATCGGGCGCTGGCGCCTGCCGCTGCTTGTATTGTGCTACCTGCTCTACCTCTCGCTGTTCTATGCCGGAC
>CAYVOU010000281.1:0-1654 GCA_964453295.1 uncultured Gammaproteobacteria bacterium | reverse complement strand
ACTTCATGCATTTCCAATGGGACCTGCTGCTGCTTGAAGTCGGTTTCCTGGCAATATTTTTGGCCACGGGTTCCGAGGCCGTGATCTGGCTTTTCCGCTGGCTGCTCTTCCGGTTCATGTTTCTCTCGGGTTGCGTCAAGTTGTTAAGCGGCGATCCGACATGGTCTTCACTCTCGGCGCTGGATTATCATTTTGAAACGCAACCGCTGCCGACCCCGATTGCGTGGTATGCGTACCAGCTTCCGCACCGGATCCATCAGGCGGGTACGCTTGCGGCACTTATCATCGAGTTGCTGCTGCCGTTCCTGATCTTTCTGCCGCGTCGGCCGCGCATGATCGCCGCCGGCGGGATCCTGCTGCTGCAGATCAGCATTACGCTGACGGGTAACTATTGTTTCTTCAATTTGCTGACCATGTGCCTGTGCCTTTTTCTTTTCGACGACCAGGCCTATTCACACCTGCTTCCCGACCGTCTCGTTCGTTCCCATGCGTTCGCCGCCCAACGGGTGCCATCCGCCGCCACTCGTACCGCGATGCGCGTACTGGCCGCAGGAATAATCTTTCTGGGCATTTCGGATTTTGTTGTCCAGTTCGACCAACGTTCGCCGCCGCGTTTCCTCGCGGCGCCCTTGGAGTGGGTGGCGCCGCTGCGGATCGTGAATCCTTATGGACTTTTCGCCGTCATGACCACCAGCCGTCCGGAAATCATCATCGAAGGATCGAACAATGGCCGCTACTGGCGCCCATATGAGTTCAAGTACAAACCCGGCGATGTCGATCGTCGGCCACCCTGGAACATTCCCCACCAGCCGCGGCTTGACTGGCAGATGTGGTTTGCCGCGCTTGGTACGGCGGATCAGAATCCCTGGTTTTCCAGCCTGTTGCTAAGGATGTTGCAGGATTCACCGGCCGTGCTCGGGTTGTTTGACGGCAATCCATTCCCGGAGGGGCCCCCGCGCTACCTGCGCGCACTGCTCTACGATTACCGCTTTGCGACGCCTGCCGCTCACGCAAAAGGAGCGTGGTGGCAGCGCAAGCTGATCGGAACTTACTATCCGACAGTGAGCCTTCGCGATCAGGAAGTTCCAGAGGCGGCCCCCGCACCGGGCGTGCATCGGCAGTGACCGAAGGCGGGGGCCATCTAAGCTGGCCAGTCCCACAGGTCGACGGCGCGGCGCGGGCGGTTCGCGCCACGATAGAAATGATTGCTGACTTTCCCGAACTCGCGAGGGAGTGGGAGCGGCTATACGGAGTGAGGCCCGGCCTGGGCATAGGGATCGCCGGTGGTGAAGTCGTCGCGGGTAACGTCGGTTATCCCGAGTATATGAATTTCAAGGCAATTGCCGACGTCGTCAACGTCGCATCCAGATTGAAAGTTCGGACCCGCGCCGGCGAAATCCTCTTTACGCCCGCGATCATGGATCGCCCTGCACGGTTTGGCACCGGCACGATTGCGTTGCGGCGGTGCCATTGAAAGGCAAGGCAGAACCAGCCGACGTTTTCTGCATTTTCGCGACATACCGGGTCGTCGTAGGTTGATTGGGCGGTGATGCCGAAGCGCGCCACGCAAGCGGTGCTACTAGCGCGCTTCCATCCACGGCATCAATTGATTCAGCGGCACGGGCCTGCTGAACAAGTACCCCTGGGCCACGTC
>CAYVOU010000280.1:0-3798 GCA_964453295.1 uncultured Gammaproteobacteria bacterium | reverse complement strand
ATCATGTACAGCGGCGTTTCAATCCGGCTCAGATCGATGGGACGTCCGGCCAACGTCAGCGCATCCGGGTGCGCCATGCGGTTGGCGAGATAGAACTCGCGCAGGTAGAAGCTGTGCATGGCGGCAGGCAAGCGGGTGGTGTCGACGTTCCACTGCAGCACGTCCAGCGGCGGCGGTTCCTCGCCGAAGAGATAGTTGTGCACGACGTAACGCCAGATCAGGCTGTTGGGCCTCAGCACCCGGAAGGAGGCAGCCATTTTGCCGCCGTCGAGGAAGCCGTGGCGTTCCATTTGCAGTTCCAGCCATTCGACGCTGTCCTCGGTGATGAAGACGTCGATGTCGCCGGGATCGCTGAAGTCGGTAAGCGCCGTGAACAAGGTCCAGTGCGAGATCGGCGAAGCTTCTTTGGAGCCGCCACGTGCGAGCCAGGCCATCAGTGCGGCGAGCATGGTGCCGCCTATGCAATAGACGACGGCGTGCACCGCCGGAACGTCGCAGATCGCGGCGGCAGCCTTGATGGCTTCCAGCACCCCGTTGGTCATGTAATCCTCGAAGGCCGTGTCGCGCATGTCGCCGTCGGGGTTCTTCCAGCTGGTAATGAACACCGTGTAGCCCTGGCTGACCAGATAGCGCACCAGGCTCTTGTCGGCGGAGAGATCGAGAACGTAATACTTGTTGATCCACGGTGCGACGATCAATATCGGCGTGGTGTGCACCTGTTTGGTGGCCGGCGAGTACTGGATCAATTCGAGCAGCTCATTGCGGAACACGACTTTGCCCGGGGTGGCGGCGATGTCCTTGCCGACCACGCTGCCTTGTTCGTCGACCATGCTGACGTCGGACTTGGCCGCATCCGCGAGCAGGTTCTGCCAGCCGTCCACCAGGCTCTGGCCGCCGGTCTCGATGGCCTTGGTGATGGCGGCCGGGTTCATCCAGAAGAAGTTGCTCGGCGACATCGCGTCCAGCATCTGCCGTATCCAGAACGCAGCCCGTCGGCGCGTCTTTTGCGGCACGTCCGGCGTCGCGAAGATCGTGTCCTCGATGCTGCGGGTATAGAGCAGGTAGTACTCCTTGAGCAGATCGAAATACGGGCTCGCGGTCCACGCCGGTTCCTTGAAGCGTTCGTCGTAGGTTACGGCTTTGATGGCGTCTTCGGACTTGTCGCCCAGGGCTCGTTTCCAGGCTTGCACCTGCACCCGCATGAGATCGCCGACGAAGGTTTGGACGCGGCCGTTCAGCTCGACCGGATTGCCGGACCACGCGCGCATGACCGCGGCGCAGGCGGGTAGTATGCCGAAGGGGTCGACCGAGGAAAGGCCGGTATCAGGGGGCTGCGGGGGGGAAGTGTCGTTCATGTCGTGGTTCTCGGCTGTGGTCGGCGAATTCCGGCGCTCTCGATGGGGTCAGAAATTTATTCGTGAGTTAGAGATTACCATACCCGCCGGCCCGGTTTCGCGGCGTCCCGGGGCAATTGACAACGGGGTTACGGCGTGCCGGCGCCGTGGCAGGGGTGTAAGCTGTGCGCCGTGAATTTCTCCCACCGACAGGATATCGGGCCGGATCCCGGCGCGCTGGCGGTTCGGATCAAGGGCTGGGGCGCGGACCTGGGGTTTCAGCAGGTCGGCATCACGGGCATCGATCTGGCCGAGGACGAGCGCCGCCTGCGGGAATGGCTGGCGCGCGGATTTCACGGCGAGATGGATTATATGGCCCGCCACGGCGACCGGCGCAGCCGCCCCGCGGCGCTGGTCGAAGGCACCGTCAGCGTCGTTTCGGTGCGGATGGATTATCTGCCCCCCGCCGCCGCCGACAGCGAGGCCGTGCTGGCCGACCCGCAATGCGGCTTCGTGTCGCGCTACGCGCTGGGCCGCGACTATCACAAGCTGATGCGCCGCCGGCTGCAATCGCTGGCCGACCGCATCGTCGCCACCGCGGGGCCCTTCGGCTATCGGGTCTTCGTCGACAGCGCGCCGGTGCTGGAGAAGGCGCTGGCCCGCAACGCGGGCCTGGGCTGGATCGGCAAACACACGAACCTGATCAACCGCAGGGCGGGTTCCTGGTTTTTCCTCGGCGAGATTTATACGGACCTGCCGTTACCACATGACCCGCCGCAGCGGGACGAACACTGCGGTTCCTGCACGGCCTGCATCGACGTTTGTCCCACGGGAGCCATCGTCGGTCCGTGGCAGCTCGACGCCAGGCGCTGCATCTCCTATCTCACCATCGAGCTGCGAGGCGCCATACCCGTCGAGCTGCGCCCGCTTGTCGGTAACCGTATCTATGGTTGCGACGATTGTCAGCTTTGCTGTCCCTGGAACAAGTTTGCCGGGCTTGCGGCGGAACCCGATTTCAAAGTTCGCCATGGTCTTGATGCGGCCGCGCTGGTCGCATTGTTCGCATGGACCGAAGAGGAATTTCTGTGTTACACCGAAGGTTCGGCAATCAGGCGCATCGGCCACGAGTGCTGGCTGCGCAACGTCGCGGTGGCGCTGGGCAACATACCGCCCGATTCGCCGGGTGCGGGCGCCGCGGTCGCGGCCTTGCGTCAGCGCGCGGATCATCCCTCCGCACTGGTGCGCGAGCATGTCGCCTGGGCGCTGGCGAGACACGGTGTCGCCGGGAGCGACTCAAGGCAGGATAGGGAGCGAACGACCTCATGCGCATTCTGATCCTTGGTGCCGGCAGTGTCGGCGGCTACCTGGGGGCGCGTCTTGTCGACGCGGGGGGCGACGTCACCTTTCTGGTACGACCCGAAAGGGCCAAGCAGCTGGCTTCGGAGGGTCTGCGGATCTTCAGCCCGCTGGGCGACCTGCGGATAACACCGAGGGTTATGCTCGCCGGAGAACTGGAGGGTGTCTACGACGTCGTCGTGCTGACATGCAAGGCCTACGACATCATCCCGGCGGTGGACACGGTCGCGCCCGCCGTCGGCGCCGACACCATCGTGGTGCCGTTGCTCAACGGCGTGGCGCACCTGGACGCGCTGGATGCGCGCTTCGGGATCCGCCGTGTTTGGGGTGGCACGGCGCACATCAGCCTGACGATGACGGCGAACGGCGCAATTCGGCACCTGAACGATTATCACCGCTTCATCGCCGGTCCGCGCGGCGATGGTCTCCGCATGCCGGCGTTCGAGGCACTGCTCGCGAAGGCGAACGTCGAGGCGCACATCGCCGAGGATATCGAGCAGGAAATGTGGAGCAAGTTCGTGTTCCTTACCACGCTGGCCGGCGCCACCTGCACCATGCGCGCAAGCATCGGCGACATTCTTAATACGATCGCAGGCGAGAGTTTCATCATGGATCTTTGGACGGAATGCCGGTCGGTGGCCGCCAATCAGGGACACGCGCCGCCGGCGCCGCTGTCGGTGCGATACCTGGCACAGCTGACGGAGCGCGGTTCGACGATGAAGTCCTCGATGTTGCGGGACATACAGGAAGGCAACACGACCGAAGCCGATCATATACTCGGTGACATGCTTTGCCGGGCACAGATGGTGGATCTCGATACGCCGTTGCTCAGGCTGGCGTACGCTCATCTGCAGGCCTACGAGCTGCAACGGCGCAGTGCGGGTGCGGCCACCAGGCCCAAGCTCGCATCGGACGACGGCCGAGTGAAATCGGGCTAGCGCCGCCGCGCCGGGGTGTCGCTCTCCGGCGTTTCGCGTTCCAGCAGGGCTTTCTTGCGTTCTTTGCCCCAGCGGTAGCCGGTCAATTCGCCGTGCTTGCCGATCACGCGGTGGCAGGGTACGGCCAGGGCCACCGGGTTGCGCCCGCAGGCGCCTGCCACCGCGCGCAC
>CAYVOU010000279.1:0-3856 GCA_964453295.1 uncultured Gammaproteobacteria bacterium | reverse complement strand
GCTGTTCGAAATGGCCGAAAAATCGGAAAACAACAGCCTCCAAACCCTCTATTTCGATTCCATGCGCGAGGTCAGGCTGAAGCGCACTGGCATCGAGAGTGAATTCAAGGGTTGCTTTCTCGCCGCCTTCGAACGCTGCCGCGGCGATCAGGCCAAGGGAAATCACAACGCTGGCGGCAACGATGCAGGCGGCATCAGGCTTACACTCGTCGACGACGAGCAGATGGAGGAGGACATCGCCGTTGCCGGGATGATCGACAAGATCACGCAGGGCTGTCGAGACGAACTCTACGGGCTGAACAAGCGCGTCGGTCTGCTGATCGGCGTGGCGGATCTGGACACGACCGGCAACCCCCTGGGACCCAACCCGATCTGCAATGCCATCAAGGAAGCGGTGGCAGGCGTGGAAGCCGGTGTGCAGATCCGTCTCATCATTCTCAAATTGTTCGATCGCTATGTCGCCAGCGAGGTCGAAGCAATCTACCAGGCCGTCAACGCATTCCTGATTGACAAGCAGGTGCTGCCCGAGATCCGTACAAGCATCCGTCGCGCGCCGGCCGGCGCGCGCAATGTGCCGCGATCCGGAAACCAGGCCGATGTGAGCGGCCAGGCACCGGCACCGGAAAATCTCCTGGGGCTGCTGCAACAGTTGCTCGGTACCGGTAACGGCACGGGTGCCGCCCCGGCTATCGCCGGGGCGGCACCGTCACCCGGCTGGGCGGCGGCAACACCGGTGGTGATGAGTTCCCTGACACAATTGCAGCAGAGCGGCGTGACTGTCGGCGGAACCGGGCCGGCGGCGGCAGGGATCGGCGAAGTCATACCTGCCAACGTGCTGCGGGAAATCCGTTCGCTGGGCATGCTGCCGGCGCTTGACCAGGCGGGCGACATGACACTGGACATCGTCGCCATGCTGTTCGACTACATACTGGATGACCGCAACCTCCCTGATCCTATACGCGCACTAATCGGCCGCCTCCAAATTCCGATCCTCAAGGTGGCGCTGCTGGACAAGGAATTCTTCTCGAGGAAATCCCATCCCGCGCGACGGCTGCTGAACGGCATGGCCGAGCAGGCCGTTGAATGGGCCGGCGACGCGGCGATGCAAGCGGATTTTCACCGCATAGCGGAAGGGATCGTTCAGCGCATCCTGGACGAGTTCGAGGACGACACCGCGATTTTCACGGCGTTGGTGCGGGATTTCGAAAAAGCGCTGGCGGATGCCAGGCGCGACGCGCAGATCAGAGCGGAGCGGACCGCCCGGATCGTACAGGGCCAGTCGAAGCTGGAGCAAGCGAAATTGCACGTGCGCGACACCATGGAGCCACGGCTTCAACAACTCGATGACTGCGAAGTCGTGAGGAATTTCCTGCTGACCCACTGGAAACATTTGCTGATCACCGACTACGTACAGGGCGGCGAAAGCGGCGACTCGCTGCTGCGCAACGTCGCCACGATGGACGATCTTGTCTGGAGCGTCTCGCCGAAACACGACACGGAAAATCGCAAGAAGCTCACCTTCCTCCTTCCCGGGTTGCTGAGCCGTCTCAAAGCCGGAATGGAGGCGGTTTCCATGCCCCCGATCGCGCGTAGCGGCTTCCTGGGTAAGTTGTCCAAATGCCACGCCGACGCGGTGCGTGGCGGCGAAGGGGCGCCTCCCATGGGCGGGTTGCCGACCCCGCCCGCGCCGGCGCCAGCACCGGTCGCGGACGGACTTCAGGGGTCGGAAGCGGAGTTGAGTCCGAGCGCCGCGGGTCCTGCCGAGGCATCCCCCGTACCGGTGGACGATGAGGCGGTCCGGCACGACCCGGGTGTCGAGCGTACGCCTGAGACCATCCTTGCGGACGCGCCGACCGAACCCGCGGCAACGCTGATACTGACCGGGACGGAGACCCTGCCAACGCCGGACCCACTGGAATCCACCTTGCCGCCGGCGCCGCCACTGCCGTCGGATCCGACCGAGCGCACCATTCCCGATGTGCCGGTCGCGAACGCCACAGTCGCCGAATCCGACCAGGACAGCGAGATGGCGTTGCCGACGGACATACCACTGCCGTCGGATCCGACCGAGCGCACCATTCCCGATCGGGTAGACGTACCTGCCGCCGCCGCCGAGGTCGACGAGGAGACCGAGGCTGAATTGCCGCCTCTGGACCTCGAGTTGCCGACCGGTAGCCCGTCCAACGCATTCGATCCGGACGAAAGAATACGCTTCGACGCCATGACGCTGGCACCGGTGCCCGAACCCGGCCTGCGCCCGAATACCGACGGCCCCAGCCTCGCCGACGCCTTGCGCGAGCGGCTGTTGTACGACTCGGAAGTCAAGCTCGCCGATGTGCTTCTCAAGTCCGACGGTAACGCCGACCGGGTGCCCGCAGACGGTGGAAAGACCGTCACGATGAATGCGGATTCGCTGTTCGAGCTGTTCGTCAGCGGCGACAAATCCGCAGACGAACTGGCGCAGCTCGCCGAGCTTGGAAACATCGAAATTGAAGAATTGACACTTGAAGAGACCACGTCGGACGTGCAGGAGGAGGTTGACGACAGATACCTGGAAATCGTGAAAGGCCTGCAGCCCGGCACCTGGATCGAATTCCGGGGCGTCGACGAAACCATGACGCGCGCGAAGCTGACCTGGGTAAACAGCGCGACGGACACTTACATGTTCACCGACCGGACCGGGCACAAGCTCCCCGATCGCACGCGCAACGGACTGGTCGCGGAGTTCCGACGCGGCAGCGCCCGGATTGCCCGCGATGTGCCGCTGCTGGACCGGGCATTCACCCGTCTTCTCGATGGTCTGAGCGGCCAGCAGCGCGTTCAGGACTAATGATTTCGGCGCTTTTGCCGAGATATTGATATCAAACCGTATTCGTAAGAGGCCGCCATGCAGCCAGAACAGGACATCGAAACGAACCGAGGGCTAGGACTTGCGGAAAGCCTGGTCGCCGACGTGGCCGGATTGGTTTCGCCGCCCGACATCTGCGTGAAGATCGGCGAGTTGATCCAGGATCCGAAGGCGTCCACGCAGGCCATCGGTGAAATCATCATCCGTGACCCAAACCTGACCGCACGCCTGTTGAAACTGGTCAACAGCTCGTTCTACGGCCTGCGCGGCAAGATTGACACGGTTTCCCGCGCCATCACCGTCGTTGGCACCCGCGATCTCTACGCCCTGGTGCTGGCGATTTCAGCGGTGAAGTCGTTTTCGCATCTGCCGAACAAACTGGTCAACATGGACACGTTCTGGCGGCACAGCCTTTACACCGCGCTGATTGCGCGCATTCTCGCCAAGCGGGTCGATGTTCTGCATCCGGAAAGGCTTTTCATTGCCGGGCTGCTCCATGACATCGGGAGCCTGGTGGTCTACAGCCGGCTGCACGAGCTGGCGCGTGACATCCTGTTAACCGCCAAGGGCGACGAGGAAGTCTTCTACCACATGGAAATGGAGATGCTTGGCTTCAGCCATGCCGATCTGGGCAGCCTGCTGCTGGCGCAATGGCAGATGTCTCCCGAACTGCAGGATGCCGTCGCCTGCCATCACGCACCCGCCAAGGCCCGCACTGCTGCCCTGGAATCGGCCATCCTGCACATCAGCAACGTACTGGCCAACCGTTCCGGCCTCGGCGGCTACTGCGAGATGGGCGAGTGCCTGTCCGCGATCGACGAGCGCGCCCTGGAAGCCATCGGACTGGCGGCCGGATCCCTGGCCGAGAACGACCTCACCGGGCAGGCAGGCCTGCAATTCGCCGACACGGCCGCCCTGCTGGCGGCATGAGCCAGAAGCCGCGCGCGGATACGCCCCGGGGCCTCGAAGGCTCTTGAAGACCCGCCGGGCGTTGCTTGGCCGCTCACA
>CAYVOU010000278.1:0-3859 GCA_964453295.1 uncultured Gammaproteobacteria bacterium | reverse complement strand
AGCCGATCTTCTGCGTATTCTTCGACATTCCGAAACTCCGTTTGAAACCTGACTGCTGTTCATGACCATGACGGGCTTTAGCGTTTCTGCGGGCCATCCGCCAGCGGCAAAAGCCGACGCAACGTCTAACCGCCACACCCTCGCCATACAATCGCTCCTACGCTTGTGATCGGGATGCGATGCGCAGTATCCTGCCGACATAAATAACAAGGCTCGATCAAAAGACCACACCAATAAAACAAGGGAGGAGGCCGACGGGCATCATGCAGGATGTCGTCAGCATAGCTGTCACGCCGAAAGCCAGAGCCTCACGACTCGGTGCGCGCTTGCGCGTTGTCGCGCGCAACGTTTTTCCGTTCATCGTCGTGGGCGCGATTTGGGAATCGGTGGCGCGTTCGGGCGCGCTTCCCAATCAGCTGTTTCCGACGATCGAGCAGATCGCCGTCAGGTTTGTCGAGCTGACCCGATCCGGCATCCTGCTGCATGATGCGCTGGACACGATACTGCGGCTTTTTGCCGGTTTTGGCATCGCTGCCGTGGTCGGGCTCGCCATCGGCGTGGTGATGGGCCGTTCGCGGCGGGGCGAGGACATCTGCCTGCCGCTGGTAAGCATCCTCGGCCCCATTCCCGGCCTCGCCTACGCGCCCTTGTTTCTGCTCTGGTTCGGTCCGGGCGAGGTTTCGGCCGTGGCGCTGGTCGCTTTCGTCGCGATGTTTCCGGTCATCTACAATTGCTGGACAGGCGTGAAGGCGGTGAAGGAAATCTGGATCCGGTCCGCCGAAGCGATGGGCGCGGATAACCGCCGTTTGTTTCGCCATGTGATCCTGCCCGGCGCGCTGCCATATATCCTCACCGGCATGCGGCTCGGCCTGGCGCAGGCCTGGCGCATTCTGGTGGCGGTGGAGATGCTCACGGCCGTACCCTTCGGCCTGGGCTGGCTGATCTTCGGCGCGCGGCAATTCCTCGACACATCGGCCATGATGGCGGGCATCACGGTGATCGCCATCATCGGGCTCTTCCTCGAGAAATACGCATTCCAGAAGCTCGAAGACTACACCCTCGTGCGCTGGGGCATGATGGGAGCTGCCGCGGCATGAAAAAGCAGATGGGTGACCGTCGCCGCTCCCTTATCCGCGCCGTCCTCACGCTGACGGCTGCCGCCGCCGTCTACCAGGGCATCTCGCTCAGCGGCCTGTTCCCGCAGGTGCTACTGCCGACCATACCGACGATCGCGCATCGCATGGTGCTCATGACGATGGACGGCACGCTACTGCAAAACGCAGGCGCGACGCTGTACCGGGTGCTGGTCGGCTTCGTGCTGGCGGTCGCCGTGGGGATGCCGCTCGGCATTCTGATGGCGCGCTTCAAGCCAGTCGAAAACTTTTTCCTGCCGCTGGTCAGCGCGCTGATGCCGATCCCGTCCTTTGCGCTGGTGCCGCTGTTCATGCTGTGGTTCGGCCTCGGCGATCTGACCACGATCCTCATCGTGTTTTACGCAGCGACGTTTCCGATGGTGTTCAACACCTGGTCGGGCGTGCGCGCGGTCAATCCGCTGTGGATTCGGGCAGCCGGCGCCATGGGCGCCAACGAGCGCGAACTGTTCTGGAAGGTGATCATTCCCGGCGCCTTGCCGTTCACCATTGCCGGTGTCCGGCAGGCCTTCCTGCGCTCGTGGATCGCCGTGGTCGGCGCCGAGATGATCGCCGCATCCAATTATGGGCTCGGCTGGGAGATATTCAACGCCGAGCAGTTTCTGCAGACCGATGTGATGATGGCTTCGATCGTCGTCATCGGCGTGATCGGTTTCGTGTTCGAGCGCCTGGTGTTCGGGTCCCTGGAACGGGCCACGGTGCACCGCTGGGGCATGGTGCGGGCGGCGAAAGATTAAAGGCGGGAATTATAATAAGATGAAAGCGATCGAAATTCGCGATGTGACACTCATCTACGATACGCCGAGCGGCCGTGTCACCGGTGTCGAGGGCGTCAGTTTCGATATCGAACCGTCCCAGTTCGTCTGCATCGTCGGCCCCTCCGGTTGCGGAAAATCCACGCTACTGAACGCCGTCGCCGGCTTCCTGCCGCCGGCCGCGGGCGAAATCCGCGTCGGCGGCAAGCCGGTCACCGGCCACGGCATGGACCGCGGCATCGTGTTCCAGGACTTCGCCCAGCTTTTCCCGTGGCGCACGGCGCTCGGCAATGTCGCCTTCGGACTGGAAATGAAAGGCGTCGCGAAACGCGAGCGCGAGGAGACCGCGCGCGAACAATTGCGCCTGGTGAAACTGGAGAAGTTCGCCAACTCCTTTCCGCACCACTTGTCCGGCGGTATGCAGCAACGGGTCGCGATCGCGCGCGCGCTCGCCTACAATCCGTCGGTGCTGCTGATGGACGAACCGTTTGCTGCGCTCGACGCCCTGACACGCGACGACATGCAGCGGCTTCTCGCCGACGTGTGGCGGGAGACCCGCAAGACGGTCATCTACGTGACCCACAACGTGGCGGAAGCGGTTTATCTCGCCGACCGCGTGATTGTGATGTCGCCGCACCCAGGAACCATCAAAACCAAAGTCAATATCCCGCTCGAGCGACCACGCGACCCGCTGAGTCCGGAATTCGTGGAGTGGCAGAAGATCCTGCTCGGCCATCTGGGCCAGGATGTGAGTGCAGCCGACGCTCGGTCGACCGCGCCCGCGGATCAAACCAAGGGAGGATGACAATGACAACACGGAACGGAATTACCCGCCGGCAGGCGCTGGCGGCGACTGGCATGGGCGTTCTGGCCGCAGGCCTCGGGGCACGCCCCTCCTGGGCCGCGACGACCACAATCCGCCAAGGTTATCAGACGAACATGTGGGGCATGCCGACCTATTACCTGATGCATTCCGGCCTGCTGAAAAAGCACGGCCTGGCGGCCGAGGAATTCGCGGTGCCGTCCGGCAATCTCACCATGCAGCAGATGGTGGCGCGCCAGGTCGACCTCGGCACCTTTGCCGGCCCGTCCTTCTCCATCGGCCGCGAGAAAGGCGGCCTGATCGCGATCGCCATGATCGAATATGTCGGCAAGACCGCCCGCGTCATGGCCCGCAAGGATCTCGGTCTCAAAACGGTCGCCGACCTGAAGGGCAAGAAAGTGGCCAACCAGACGGGTTCGTCGATCGGCAATATTTTCGTCGACCAGATTGCGCCCAAGGCCGGCCTGAAAAAGGGCGACTACACCGAAGTGCGCATGAGCGTGAACAACATGGTGGCGGCCATGGCTGCCAAAACCGTCGACGCCATGGTCGACGTCGAGCCCTACAACTCGATCGCGGAAGCCCAGGGCATCGCCAACACCCTGGTCGACTTCTATAGCTTCGACAAGCTGCCGGTGTTCATGGCGGCGACGCCCACTTTCGTCAAAGACCACGGCGACGCCATCGTGCCGTACCTGAAAGCCTGGCTCGACGTCGCCAAGGACTTCAAGAACGAACCCGACAAGGTCGCCGACCTGATCTACGGGTTCTACCAGTCGAAGGGCTTCAAGATGTCCAAGAAGACCTTCACGGATGCGCTGAGCCGCGTCGAAGTCAAACCCGGCTGGCCGGACGATCTCGACCCGTACATGACGCATCACGCGGAAATCCTGAAGAAGGCCGGCAAGATCAGCAAGATTCCGGACTGGAGCAAGGCCTTCGACAAGAGCTTCATGGAGAAGGCGGAAAAGGCCTGATCGACGCGACAGGCGGCGGCACGGCTGTCCCCCATGATGACGGCATGTGCCTGATGCAGTAGAAGGCGGGCCGGCGTGGATCCTACGCCGGCCCTTCACGCGACCGCACGTTCAAACAACCGGAGACGCGAATGTCCGCCAACAGCCCGCTCA
>CAYVOU010000277.1:0-3865 GCA_964453295.1 uncultured Gammaproteobacteria bacterium | reverse complement strand
TCATCTAGACCAGGCCGCCGACTACGTCAACGCGCTGGAGAACCGTGGCTTCGTGCTGCCTTCTTTCGAGCGGCGGCGCGAACGGATCGACAAGCTGATCCGGGCGGCCGCGACGGCGGAACAAGGCACGGTGGAAGTCGACGCCGACCTGCTCGACGAAGTGACGGCGCTCAACGAGTGGCCGGTGGCCCTCGTCGGCGGCTTCGACACCCGTTTCCTGGCGCTGCCCGAGGAAGTGCTGATCGCGGTCATGCAGGGCCACCAGCGGTACTTCCCTATCGCCAACCCCGATGGCGGCCTGATGCCGCGTTTCGTCGCCATCGCCAATCTGGAAAGCCGCGACCCCGATGCCGTGCGGCGCGGCAACGAACGGGTGATCCGGCCGCGGCTGAGCGATGCGGAATTCTTCTGGAATCAGGATTGCGCCGTGCCGCTGTCGTCACAGCTGGATCCGCTGAAAAACGTCGTCTTCCAGAAACAGCTGGGCAGTCTTTACGACAAGACCGAAAGGCTGACACGCCTCGCCGCCGCGATTGCGCCGGCCTGCGGCGCCGACGGCGCCCACACCCAACGCGCCGCGCAGCTGTCGCGCTGCGACCTGATGACGCAGATGGTCGGCGAGTTCCCCGAACTGCAAGGCATCATGGGCCGCTATTACGCCGCGGCGAACGGCGAACCGCCCGAGGTCGCCATTGCCCTGGACGAGATGTACCAGCCGCGCCACGCCGGCGACATCCTGCCGGCCTCCGCCACCGGCCGCGCCCTGGCCCTGGCGGAACGGCTGGACACCCTGGTCGGCATATTCGGGATCGGCGAGATCCCCGGCGGCGACAAGGACCCCTACGGCCTGCGCCGCGCCGCGCTGGGTGCGCTGCGCATCATCATCGAATGCGAACTCGACCTTGACCTGCAGGCACTGCTGGCCATCGCCGGCTCGGGTTACGACGGCCGCTACGATGAAGCGCTCCCCAAAGTATCCGACTTCATGATGGAGCGCCTGCGCGCCTACTACCTGGACGCGGCCGTCGGCGCCGACACCTTCGAGGCCGTGCTGTCCACGCGCCCGACCCGGCCCCTGGACTTCGACCGTCGGCTGCGTGCCGTCAGCAGTTTCCGCAAGCTGCCGGCGGCGGCCAGCCTCTCGGCCGCGAACAAGCGCATCGCCAACATCCTGCGCAAGGCGGACCAACGCATCGCCACCGAGCCGGATCCGGCCTTGTACGCGGAACCGGCGGAAAAAGCACTGGCGGATGCCATCGCGGCCGTCGAGACCCAGACGGCGCCGCTGCTGGCGGCACAGGACTACACCGCGGCACTGACCGCGATGGCGACCCTGCGCGACACCGTCGATGCCTTTTTCGACGCGGTCATGGTCATGTGCGATGATGCCGCCATGCGCGACAACCGCCTGGCATTGCTCAACCGGCTGCGCGAATTGTTCCTGCGCGTGGCAGACATCTCCCGGCTTCAGGATTGATCCCATGCGCCTGCTGATCCTGGATCGCGACGGCGTCATCAACGAGGACTCCGACGCCTTCATCAAGTCGCCGCAGGAATGGCACCCCATCCCGGGCAGCCTCGAGGCGATCGCCCGCGCCAGCCATGCCGGCTGCCGTATCGTGGTCGCAAGCAACCAATCGGGGCTGGCACGCGGCCTGCTCGACATTGACGCGCTCAATCAGATCCATCAACGGCTGGTGCAGGAACTGGCCGTCATCGGCGGTAACATCGACGCCTTCTTTTTCTGCCCGCACGGGCCCGACGACAACTGCGAGTGCCGCAAGCCGAAGACGGGCATGCTGGAGGAAATCTCCCGGCGCCTGCGCGTGCCGCTCACCGACGTGCCCGTGGTGGCGGATCGTCTCAGCGACGTCCAGGCCGCGCGCAGCGTCGGCGCCCGGCCGATACTCGTACTCACCGGCCGCGGCAAGCAAACCTTGCACGAAAGCGGCGATACCCTCAGCGACATCGCGATCTTTCCCGACCTCGCGGCCGTCGTGGATCACCTGCTCACCCTATGGAACGCCTGAGGGTACCGGCGGACTGCCGCGTGACGATGCGGCGCTGGTTTTAAGCCCGCACGGCCATGCCCATGGGAACGCTACGTGCATTGTTGTTCTATGCCGGCATCAGTGTCACCGCGCTGATCTTTTCACTGCTGGGCATCCTGCTGCTGCCGCTGCCTTTTCACACGCGCTATCGCGTCGTGACGCTGTGGACCCATTCGACGCTGTGGTGGTTGAAGATCTGCTGCGGCGTGCGTTGTCGCGTCCAGGGCCGCGAACACATCCCGCCGGGACCGGCCATCATCCTCTGCAAGCACCAATCGGCGTGGGAGACGATGGGCCTGCAACAGGTTTTCCCCGCACAAGTGTGGGTATTCAAGCGTGAGCTGCTATGGATCCCGTTCTTCGGCTGGGGACTGGCGGTTCTCGACCCGATCGCGGTCGACCGTTCCGCAAAACGCAAGGCCCTCAAGCAGCTCATCGCCGACGGCAAGGAGCGTCTCGGCCGCGGCATCTGGATCACGCTGTTTCCGGAGGGCACGCGCGTGGCGCCGGGAAAAAAGGGGGAATATCACGCCGGGGGCGGCCTGCTGGCCAAGGAAGCCAATGTGCCCGTGGTGCCGGTCGCGCACAACGCCGGCCTGTTCTGGCCCAAGCATAGCTTCGCCAAAAGACCGGGCACAATCGACCTGGTGGTGGGACCCTGCATCGATCCCGCGGGAAAGTCGGCACGGCAGATCATGGAAATCGCCGAGAACTGGATCGAGAACACATCGCAAAGCCTTTTGTCGACCGGGGAAACGCCGGCACCGGATGCGATCGCAACCGACCGCCGACTGCTTTAACTCGCGGGAGTCAATTGAGCGACTTTCGCCATGTCGCCGGCGTCGGTGGCATCGTACCCCTGCAGCGCCGCGACCTTGCGGCGATAGTCACGGCCAGTCAGGATACTGACCAATTCCTTCACCGGCGCCGTAGTCGACAACTCCCGGTCGACCGCGAACCAGTAATTTTCCCGGGCAACCGGGATGAATCCCAGGCCGAACTGCGCAGCCGCGGCCTTGATCCCGAAACCGGCGTCGGCCGCGCCGCTGGCGATCATCGCGGCCACGGCCATGTGCGTGAATTCCTCGCTGCCGAAACCGCGCACCCGGCGGGTGTCGAGGCCGGCCTCCTCGAACATGGCGTCACTGATGAGACGCGTGCCCGAACCGGGCTGGCGATTCAGGAAACGGACATCCTTGCGAGTGAGATCCTTAATGCCCCGGATCTTCTTGGGATTTCCAACCGCAGTCATGATGCCCTGCTCACGCCGCACGACATGGATAAGTACGTCGCCGTCGGCGTCCAGGTAACGCTCGAAGCGGGGCATCAGGTGCCGCCCCAGCGAACCCTCGGGAAGATGAAACCCGGCCAGCTCGCACTTGCCGTTGCGATAAAGCCGCAGGCTGTCCAGGCTGCCGCGGAACTGGAGCTGAAGCTTGACCTTGGCTTCGGCGTGGACAAGGTCGCGCAGGATCCCCAGCGCCAGGCCGTGGCTGGCATAGATCCGCAGCAGCGCCTGCTCGCGGGCGTGCACGATCGCGCCAATCTCGTTGTTCCATTCCGAGGCCAGGCTCTCCAGTTCCGGCGTCATGCGCGCGTTGATGCGGCGCTGGCCCCAAAGGATCTTCTCGCCCAGGCCGGTCAGGCGGGCGCCGCGACCGCGCTCCAGGTGCGCCAGCGGCTTGCCGAGAAGCTGTGCCCATTTCCGCATCAACCCCCAGGCGTAGCGATAGGACAGCCCCAGCGTGCGCGCCGCCATTTGCAGCGAGCCGCTGGCTTCAATCTCCTGCAGGATGGCGAACAGCTCCGGCTCG
>CAYVOU010000276.1:0-3872 GCA_964453295.1 uncultured Gammaproteobacteria bacterium | reverse complement strand
GCACGTGGTGGGCGAGGTGCATGGCACATCGGCTTCGGTGGCCCTGCTCGACCCCGAGGTGCCCGGTACCAAGACTGCAATCGAGGTGTCAAACAGCTACGGCAGCGTGGTCATCGATCAACCGGGCTACGGCACCGACATTCCCGACGACCACAGCCCGCCGTCGCCGCCGCACAGAGTCGAGGTCAATCGCATCAACAATCTGCTGCGATCCATTCAAACCATCAGGCGGCTGACCGTGCCGAGACCGCCGCCGATGCACATCCGGTAGCGCAAGATTACGCCGGCGCCGTGATTCAGCGCGAACAACACCTCCGGCAGGCGTGTACCGGTCGGGGCCCTGGGGTGTTGCTGTTGTTGTTCGTCGCGGTGTTTCTCGGCGCCTGCGCGACACCAGCCGCGCGCTTCGATCGACTTGCTGCCGGGAAGGGATGCGCCCGTGGCTTGCAGCGCGGGCTCGGCTTCGACCATGTGGTATATCAATGTCGTCCGATTGGGCGGGTTTCCACGCTACACGTCTATCTGGAAGGGGACGGCACGCCATGGATCAATCACACCCGCATCGCTGAGGATCCCACGCCGACCGAACCCGTGGCGCTTGCCTTGATGTCCGAGGATCCTGCGCCTTCGGTACTGCTTGGCAGACCGTGTTACCACGGTCTGGAAGGGGAGGGCCGCTGTTCGCCCAAGGACTGGACCGACCGCCGCTATTCGAACGAGGTGGTGGCCAGCATGGTTGCGGCGGTCGAGGCGCTGGCCAAACGACACCATGCCACGACGGTGACGCTCATCGGTTACAGCGGCGGGGGTACGCTGGCCATGCTGATTGCGGGACAAGCTAAACACGTGCACACGGTGGTGACGCTTGCGGCGAACCTGGACGTCGCCTCGTGGGCCCGATACCACCACTACTCGGCCCTGCGGGGTTCTCTCGACCCGGCGCAGCTACCACCTTTGCGCGCGTCGGTAAGGCAGATTCATCTGCTCGGCGCCAAGGACAGGAACGTTCCCCCCGCGTTGGCGGAACCGGTGATCAGCAGGCAACCCAATGCGAAATGGGAGGTCATCTCAGGTGCGGATCACGCCTGCTGCTGGACGAAGATTTGGCCGGCGGTGCTGAGACAACTCCCCACACCGTAGGACACGGTGCGGGAAGCTCCCGGCTGTCCGTGGAACGTCAGAAATCGAGCCGCAGCCCGACTTCGAAGGCGTGCACCATGAGATTCCTGTAGCCGATCAGGCCCTGGTACGTGAAATGGCCGGTCCAGCCATTGCGGAAGTCCGCAGTCAATCCCGCCGTGACGTCGCCGTAGTTACGGTCCGGTTTGTTTGTCGGCAGTCGGAAAACGGTCCGTGTGCTGTCGTCGACGAAATGGCCGGTGATATCCTTGTTGTCGTTGTCGAATTCATGCACGTATTCGACACCCGCCTGTGGATACAGGTAGCCCCAGTGGGTTTCGATGATGCGGCTGACACGGCCGCCGACGGTGGCAGTAACTGACGTGGAGTTTTGGCTGTCCATGGCTACGGCCAGCCCGGAGCCGTTGGCAGTCGGATTCGACATGTGCTCGCTGTAACCGTCGATTTCCGTCTTGGCATAGTCGAACCGCCCATAAGGCGTCAACGTCCAGTCATGCGCGTAGAAATCGTATCCCGCTTCCAGGTTGACGTTGTATTCGCGACTGTCGGTGCTGGAGAGGGCCTGTTGGTTCACCGTTCCAGTGCCGGCGTGAACCGGTGCCGTGATGGTGTATGCCACCGTGCGGTTCTGATCATGCGTGTTCCAGGTGTAGCCGAAGACTGCGTTCACATAAGCCCGTTGCGAGGGCGTGTAACTGCCGTAGGCCGATACCGTATACCCGTCGGTATCAAGCTTGCCGCCGTTGTTCTTGAGATCGGCATTGACCGTACTGTAGCCGAACGAAACGCCGAGGACGGTTTGATCAGTAAAGCGGTAATCCGCCCCGCCCGTTACCCCGTAATTGTCGGCCTTGAAACCGGACTCACGGGACGTGGCGTCCTTGTCCGAGAAGCCAAAATTGCCGTTTACGAAAACGCCCAAACGGGAACTGGCGAAATCGGCGCTTGCGCCGCCGCCGCTGAGCGCCTCGCCGGGTGTGCCGAGTATGTCGGCGGCGGAAATTCGCTTACCGTCAACGGTGAAGCTGTATGCCGTCGCGGTGCCGGACCGAAGCGCAGACAGGCGGCCGAGTACGTCGGTCCGCTGGGTCTTTCCGGTGTCGACCTCTGTCGAATGGACCACCGAATCTTCCTCCGGCGCCATTCCCTGCAGCCCCGCCTGTCCTTGCGCGACATCGCCTGTGACCAGAGTGGCAACGACGATATCGTCGCACTGATTCTGCAGGTCCTGGCTCAGCAGGTTGCCGGGTGGACAGATTTGTTCAATGACGGCAGCGACCGCTTTTTGCGGATCGTTGGCGGTGGCTTCCTGAAGCAGGTTGTCGATGGGACCGGCGCAGACCTGAGCGCTGCATCCCAAAAGAAAAATCCCGGCTGATAACGCCGGTAATGGTGTACGGATTGGCATGGCCCCCTCCCATTAAGACATACGCCCCATCAGCATCGGCCGGGAAACCCTGCCAGATGCCGCTCACAATCCTCGTGCATAACCCCAGAAGGCAGTACCACTTATTTTGATTCGAAGGCTAGCGCCATGGCGGGGCGAATGCAAATCGGCCGGCGATTGGTTCGGGAATCTGCTGATACGCATGACATTCCCGAGGCGGACGACAGTCGATGCCGCCGGCTAGGTCAGCACGTCGGGCCCGCGGTCGGGATAGCGCGGCAGATCGTCGGCGATGTGCAGCCACGGTACCTGGCTCATGGTCCAGATGTGATATTGCGGCGTCAATACCGAAGGGTCGTCCAGGCTTGCGAGGCTGATGTCGACGACCGTGGCGTTTTCCAGCGCATGGAAGCTGATAGGCGTACCGCAGTGACCACAAAACTCACGGGCCGCGGCGCTGGACGAGCGGTATTGGTGCAAGGTGCCCTCGGTGAACTCCAGGGCCGCTATCGGAAACGTCGCCCAGGCGACTACCGGAGCGCCGCTGGCACGCTGGCATATGCGGCAATGACAATAGCCTGCGTCGATCGGCGGGCCGCGAAGCTTATAGCGCACCTGACCGCAAAGACAGCCGCCCAGATATTCCGTTTCAGTCGTCATGTCGTCCGCTCCTTATGTCGAGTCCGCATTGTGCCTCGTTGCCCGCAGGTTCTCGGATCATTCAGTACCCCCTGCATGATTTCCACGCGTGCCTGTCGCGAAGCGAGGCAATGCGTCGTCCAGACTTTTGATCTTGTGCCTGATTGCCGTCTGCCTGCGTCGACGGTGACCATCGTTCCACATACGGATTGGTCCGTGCAAGCCGACGGCGGTGTTCGATGGTTGGCGGTTCTAGCGCAGGAACACCGTGGCAAGACCCAGGAACAGGAAAAATCCCATGCTGTCGGTGACCGCGGTCAGCATGACGCTGCTGCCCATCACCGGGTCGCGGCCGGCCTTGTGCAGGGCGATCGGAAAGAACATGCCGGCCAGCGCCCCGATAACGAGGTTCAGTATCATCGCCGCCGTCATCACCAGGGCCAGCGGCATGCGCTGGTAGAAAAGCAGGGCGAAAAAGCCGACCACCGCACCCCAGATTGCGCCGTTGACCAGGCTGATGGCGAGTTCCTTGCCGAGCAGGCGGTTAAAGTTGCCGCTGTTGATCTGGTCCAGCGCCAGGCCCCGGATGACCAGCGCCATGGTCTGATTGCCGGAGTTGCCGGCGACGCTGGCGACCATCGGCATCAACGCCGCCACCGCGACGATCTGCTGGATCGTGCCCTCGAAGACATTGATGACGCGGGAG
>CAYVOU010000275.1:0-3872 GCA_964453295.1 uncultured Gammaproteobacteria bacterium | reverse complement strand
CGCAACCGCACCGCGCCAATTCCGACCGGCGCAGACGGCGCCGAGGAACGAATGCCCTTCCGTCCGAAGGGCGCAGTTCAACCCATTGCAACGTAATCCGTGCAGGGGGAGTGCATGATCGCCAAAGCCGGCAATCCGGTTTATCTCGTCGACGGCAGCCGCACGCCGTTTCTCAAGGCGCGGGGCGTGCCGGGGCCCTTCACCGCTTCCGATCTTGCGTTCCTCTCCGGCCGTCCGCTGCTGATGCGGCAGTCCTTCGAACCGGCCGAATTCGACGAAGTCATCCTCGGCTGCGTCATGCCCGGTCCCAACGAGGCCAATATTGCGCGCGTCGTGGCGCTCCGACTGGGTTGCGGCAATCGTGTGCCGGCCTGGACCGTACAGCGCAATTGCGCCTCCGGCATGCAGTCGGTGGTGAGTGGTTTTCAAGCCATCGCCAGCGGCCGTGCCGACCTGATCCTGGCCGGCGGCGTCGAGGCGATGAGCCATGCGCCGGTGCTGTTTGGCACCGCCATGGTGACCTTGCTCGGGGAATGGGCGAAAGCCAAGACGCTTGCCGACCGCGGGCGCGTGCTGATGAAGCTGCGTCCCGCCCACCTCAAGCCCGTGGTCGCGCTGTTGCGGGGCCTAACCGATCCCATTGTGGGCCTGAGCATGGGGCAGACCGCCGAAGTGCTGGCCTACCGCTTTGGTATCAGTCGCCAGGCCATGGATGAGTTCGCGGCCCGCAGCCACCATCGGCTGGCGGCGGCCCAGGACGAGGGCAGGCTCGGCGAGGTGGAGACGATCTACGACTGGGACGGCCACTATTACGAACGCGACGACGGGGTTCGCGCCGACTCGACCCCGGCGGCCCTGGCGCGGCTCAGGCCGGTGTTCGATCGCCCTATCGGCAAGGTGACGGCGGGCAACAGTGCCCAGGTGACCGATGGTGCCTGCTGGCTGATCCTGGCCAGCGAGACCGCCGTGAAGGAACACGGCCTGAACGTGCTCGGTCGCATCGTCGATGCGCAATGGGCCGGTCTCGACCCGGGCCAGATGGGCCTGGGGCCGGTGCACGCGGCCACCCCGATCCTGCAGCGGCGCCGGTTCAAGCTCGACCGTATCGACTACTGGGAAATCAACGAAGCTTTTGCCGCCCAGGTGCTGGCCTGCGTCGAGGCATGGAAGGACGCTGATTATTGCAAGCGAGAACTCGGCTTGCGAAAGCCACTGGGCGAACTGGATCAGGACAGGCTCAACGTCGATGGCGGCGGCGTGAGCCTGGGCCACCCGGTAGGCGCCAGCGGTGCCCGAATCATTCTGCACCTGGCGCAGGTGCTGCAGGCCCGGCAGGCCAGGACCGGGATGGCCGCCATCTGCATAGGCGGCGGCCAGGGTGGCGCGGTGCTGATTCAACGGGACTGAAGCCGCGGTCCCCCACGCGCTCACTCCGCATGGTGGCGTTGCGCGGCCCCATCGCGCCGGCGCCTGCCTGGACAAGGCATGAGGTCATACGCGCATCAGGATAGGCAAGGCCATGAACAACGATAATGAATACAGGCACTGGCGGCTGACAGAGGAAGGCGAAGACATCCTGCGCCTGACCATCGACAAGGCCGGAGCGGGCACCAATGTCCTGTCCGCCGACGTCTTCGACGAACTTGATGCCATCCTGACCCGACTCGAGCACAGCCACGTACGCGGGCTCATCATCTGCTCCGCGAAAGCCAGCGGTTTCTTTGCAGGGGCCGATGTGCGCGAGTTCACCCGGATAGAGACCGTGCAGGAGGCTCTGCAAGTGGTGCAGCGCGGGCATGCCGTGTTCGATCGCATTGAGTCGCTGCGCTTCCCGACCGTTGCCCAGATCCACGGTTACTGTCTCGGCGGCGGTTACGAGCTGGCCCTGGCCTGCCGTTATCGCGTCGCTCTCGAGGATCCGGCGACGCGCATCGGCCTGCCGGAGGTCAAGCTCGGCATTCATCCGGGTTATGGTGGCACAGTGCGTCTCACCCGCCTGCTGGGTGCGCCGGCGGCGATGAAACTCATGTTGGCCGGCAAGACCGTTGACGCCCGTCGCGCCGCCAGGATGGGCATGGTCGACATGGCGGTGCCGCGGCGGCATTTCGACGCGGCGGCACTGGAGCAGATCCACAATCAGCCCGCGGCCAGGATGCCGCCGGGGTGGACGGGCGCACTGAATCATTCGCTGGCGCGGCCGCTGGTAGCGCGGTACCTGGAGCGGCAGTTGGCCCGCAAAGCGCAGCGGCAGCATTACCCGGCACCTTTCGCCATCGTCGATCTCTGGCGCCGTTACGGCGACGATCCGCGTCGTATGCTGGACGAGGAAGCGGCGTCCTGTGCCCGGCTCGCGGTCACCGACACCGCGCGCAACCTGGTGCGCGTGTTCTTCCTGCAGGAACGCATCAAGGGCCTGGCCAGACGCGGCGAGACGGCCTGCCGGCACATACACGTGATCGGTGCGGGCGTCATGGGTGGCGATATTGCCGCCTGGTGCGCCTTACACGGGATGAACGTCACCTTGCAGGACCGCGAGCCCAGGTTCATCGCCCCGGCCATCAAGCGCGCGGCTGCCCTGTTCGCGAAACGTGTGCGCGATCCGCGTCGCCGCCATCAGGTCATGGACCGCCTGATCCCGGATCACAGGGGAGAAGGCGTCGCCCGCGCCGACGTCGTGCTCGAGGCGATAGTCGAGAACGTCGACGCCAAGCGCGCCCTTTACGAATCGGTGGAACCGCGCATGAAAGCCGATGCGCTGCTCGCCACCAACACCTCGAGCATACCGCTGGACCAGCTGGCTCAGACCCTGAAGCGGCCGGAACGGCTGGCCGGCGTGCATTTTTTCAATCCGGTGGCGTTGATGCAGCTCGTCGAAGTGATTTCCGGTCCGGCCACTTCGGCGACATTCCACAATAAAGCCCTGGCATTCACGCGCACGATCGAGCGGCTGCCGCTGCCGGTGCGGAGTTCCCCGGGCTTCCTGGTGAACCGGGTTTTGACCCCCTACCTGTTGGAGGCCGTGTACCTGCTTTCGGAAGGACATGCGCCCGAGGTCGTCGATGCCGCCGCGGAGGAATTCGGCATGCCCATGGGTCCGGTGGAACTGGCCGACACCGTCGGGCTGGATATCTGTCTTGCCGTCGGCGAAAACCTGGCGAAAGGCTTCGAGCTCAGCGTGCCGGAATTGCTGCGCGGCAAGGTGGCGGAACGGGCGCTGGGGCGCAAAAGTGGCCGGGGTTTTTACGAATACCGCAAGGGCCGGCCGGTGCGGCAGGCAGTGAAAACGGACAGTTTTGCGCTGAGCGACGTGCGCGATCGCATGGTATACCGGCTGCTCAACGAGGCCGCCGCCTGCCTGCGCGAAGGTATCGCCGCCGATGCCGATCTGATCGACGCCGGCCTGATTTTTGGTGCTGGATTCGCGCCGTTCCTCGGCGGCCCGCTGCACTATGCGCATTCAGTCGGTATCGACAGCGTTCGCCACAGGCTCGAAGAGCTCGCATCCCGCCACGGCCCCCGGTTCAAGGCCGATCCGGGTTGGGAGATGGTGGAGGAAGGCGGGACAGCCGCGGCGGGTTGAATGAATCGGGCGGATGGCGGTCCTATCTTTAAAGGCTAGGCCGATCGCCGGCGGGCGGCTGTCGATGCAACAGTGTGACGTTCAGGCGGCTGACGGCTGATTAAAAGGCAGGTTGCAAACCGGAGGGAGGAATGCCATGACGACATTCGTGACGAAGCTCAATCCATACCCATTGTCCCCCGACACGCCTATCCGCAGGCTGACACCGCCGCCGCCGGAGCGTGTGAATCTCCATGATCCCGCCATCAAGGTGATGACCGATCTGCGGCGGGTAAAACTCGTCACCATCGGC
>CAYVOU010000274.1:0-3876 GCA_964453295.1 uncultured Gammaproteobacteria bacterium | reverse complement strand
CCGGCGTGGTTGCAGTTAGCAACAGCGTGGTAGGCGGCAATAGCGGCGATCTCATCGGCAACGGCGGCGTGACCTCCGTTAATTTAGGTTCAAACTATACCTACGCGGTTGGTAGCCCGAACTGGAATGGTGGTGCCGGGGCGGTTACGTTTTTCCGGGATGGTCTGAACCGTATGGGTGTGTTGTCCGGGGCCAACAGCTTTACCGGTACCACGTCCAGCGACGGCGTGTCATTGTCCAGCATTGGCCCGGTCGTCGGCACGGATGAAATCCTGATGAAAGTGCCGAATGCAACGAACCTGGGGCTCTCGCAGGCAGGGCGCTTGTTCGTTTACTACCTGAACGGCGCGCCGACTCCGGGCAAAGTGCCTGCACTATCATTTTCGAGCAATCCCAGTGGAGACGTGACGCTGCTGGCCGGTGACATTGCCTACACGCTCGGTTTGGGCAGCGTGCTGTCGCTGCAGGCGAACAACGATATCATCGTCAATCCCGGTGCCGGCATCTTTGCGCCTTCCGGTTCGCTGGAGCTGCGTGCCGGACGGAACGTGATCCTTAACGACAGCATCAAGATCGGCGACAGCAGCATCACGGTCGTCGCCAACGATCCGGCGGCCAATCCCGCGTATCGCGGTTCCGGCAGCGGTGATTTGGTCATCCAGGCAAGTACCACGCCGGTGGTGATGCAGGCCGACGACATCAGCGTGTCAGCGCAGAACATCCTGATACAGGGCGGCGACGCGGTGGGCGCCTATGCCGCCATCATCGGCAACAGCACCGTCAACCTGACTGCAGACCAGATTACGCTGACGGCAGGTGCCGGCAACGGTGCTGACGCTGTAATCGCGGCCTACAGCGGCGATTTGAAATATACGGGCGCCTGCAATGCCTGCGACCGGATCTTCTTCGACCCGTTCCTGGATCCCGGGACGCAGGTCGGCCTCTATCTGGGACCGCCCGACTTCACCATCGGCGTCGACGCCATACTGTCGCTGGGTGATCCGGCCGACGTCCTGAAAAAGAAAGAGGACGAGGAAAAGAAGAAAAAGAAGGGCGGTCAGTGCGCCGTTAGTTCGAACTCCTGATAAATTGCCTTGCCGGGCTTGAGGGCGTTTCAGGACCGACGCGCGTCCACGGAGCGGTGAGCGACTCGTGGCGCGGGTGACCTGATCGGGGCATCAACCGCTTTCGACCGTCCCAGGTCGGCCAAGCTTGATGCCCCAAGACATCCCCTCGTTGGCGAGATGCCTTCATCTGATTCCCGCACGACGGTTGCCGCGCGGCGCGCCAAGGCGTTCAGTGGGCGCGGTTGCCGAAAACCAGCTTGTCGGGCACGCCCAGCAGAAGCGCCGAAATCACGAAGGCCAGGTGGATGATCACCAGCCACATCAGCTTATCGTTGGCGATGTGCTCGGCATTCATGAAGGCGCGCAGCAGGTGGATCGGGGAAATGGCGACGATGGAGGCGGCGACCTTGATCTTGAGCGTGCCGGCGTCCAGTTTGCCCAGCCAGTCGAGATTGCCGACGTCGCCGGCCGCGTCGATGCGCGAAACGAAGTTCTCGTAGCCGCTGAACATCACCATCACCAGGAGGCTGGCCAGCAGGTGCCAAGTTCCAGGAAGAACTTGACGCCGATGGCGAATATGCCGACGCTCAGGTCGACGTAGATCGGCGCGAGCAGCCAGCGCGAGGCCAGCAGCAGTTTCTCTATGTTGCGTTCAAGCGTAGGGTCTGGCGGAATTCGTCGGATCAGGCGCCAAGATCCGCGGGGCTGTCGGCCAACAGATGCGCCAGCCACATGTCGGCAAGCTTTTCCTCCACCGTGTTCTGGCGCAGCCGCGCGTTCAGGTTGGCGAAGTCGACCTTGTCGAGATCCTGATCCTGATTGTTGCAGGAGTAGACGAAGTATTCCTCGCCTGTCTGCGGATCGACGTGCTTGCAAAGGCATTGCGCACAGACGCCCTTCATCATGCACTGCATCGGCGAGTTGATCGAACCGATGGCGTGATGCCTGGGCTTGAGGTAAGGCTTGAGCACGCCGAAGCGGGCTTCCTTGACCGCGGCCATCATCCTGTCCGAGCCAATCACGATCATGTGGTCGACATCGTCGAGATGGATCGGGGTTTCCCCAAGCTCGCCCTTGGCGTAAGCGATAATTGCCTCGACGATGTTACCGACGAAGGACTTGTCCTGTTGCCGCGTGGTCGGGATCGCGGTCGCGCCTTCGGTCTTGTCCACGGCCCAGACGATCACGTCGGAAGCGGCTTCGATGTCCTCGACTTTGAATACGTCGTGGCCGTGCTTGTAGCCCGCGAAATAGATCACCTGGTCGCCGGCGGCGCGTAGCGCCTTGCCGATCGAGAAAAGCACCGCGTTGCCCAGCCCGCCGCCCACCAGCATGACGCTGCGGCCGGAGGGAATGTCGGTGGCGGTGCCGGTGACGCCCATGACCACGACCGGGTCACCGGGTTTCAACGTCGCGCATATGCGGGTCGAGGCGCCCATCTCCAGGGCAATGAGCGAAATCAGCCCCTTCTCCTTGTCGACCCAGGCGCCGGTCAGTGCCAGGCCCTCAGAAGCCAGCACGGTGCCTTCGATCTGTCGGGCGTAAGCTTCGTAGTTTTGCACACGGTAGAACTGGCCCGGCGAAAATTTGCGGGCGGCCCGGCGAGCGCGCACGACCAGTTCGATGATGGTTGGTGTCAGACGGTTAACCTGCACCACGGTGGCGAGGAGGTCGTCGTCCAGCCGCTCGTGCAGGGTCCTGAGCCGGGTGTCCCGTTCGGCCTGCTTCGCCGGATCCAGGGCTTTCAGCTCTGACTCAAACAGACCCACCACGTAGGGATACCCATCCTTGGCGCTGGCCATGGCCTTCACGACATTACCAGCGTAGACGGGATGGTTGTCACCGTAAAAGCTGATGAAACGTCCATCGCGATGATAGGACGTGAACGGTGCCGGTTTGCCGATCTTTGGATACGCAGTGTCTTTGCTCTCGGCCAAATCGATCGCGTCGCCGCTGCGTGCCGGCTCGTGGCGCTGGTAGAACTTGCCGTCCATGACGAACGTGTCGGGGAACTCACTCTGGTAAATCGTGTTGGGCGAGGTGCCGGCGGCGATGAACAGGCTGCGCAGCGGAACTTCCGGCGTTTCGCCGCTGTCCTGCCACTTGCCGTCCTTTTGGGTCAGTCGATTGAAACGCACCGCCTGCAGATGCCCGTTCGCATCCGGCACGGCCTCGCGCGGATCCATGCCCTCGGCCCAGCCTATGCCTTCCTCCAGCGCCTTGATGACTTCCTCGTGGTTCTGCCGGTAGGCCGGTGCGTCGTTCATGCCCTTGCGGTAGAACATGGTCACGCCGCCCCAGGACTCAAGCAAAGGCTGGAAGTCGGGCATTTCGCCGGCCGCCCTGGCGCGCTCGCGTTCGGCGCGTATGGCGCGGCCGTGCGCCAGGAACTCTTCCAGGATGCCGCGTTCCTCGGCATCGAAGCGCACCATCACCGCGGCTTCGCCATCGGCGGCGACCAGCGCTTCGTGGCGGTGCAGGATTTTTTCGACCTGCACCGGGTAATAGGCCATCAGCTCGGTGGCGGTGTCGGTGGCGGTCAGGCCGCCGCCGATGACGCCGGCCGGCAGGCGCACCTGCAGGTTGGCCAGCGAGGATTCCTTGGCGGCGCCGGTGAGCTGCAAAGCCATGAGGAAATCCGAGGCCTTGCGGATGCCGCGGATCAGGTTGTTCTTGAGGCCGATGATTGTCGGCTTACCGGCGCCGCTGGCGATGGCGATATGGTCGAAACCCAGATCCCAGGCGCCGTTGATGGTGATGGTGCCGCCGAAGCGCACGCCGCCGTAGCAGCGGAAGGTCCGGCGACGCG
>CAYVOU010000273.1:0-3880 GCA_964453295.1 uncultured Gammaproteobacteria bacterium | reverse complement strand
CTCAGTCCGTGCTCAATGATGCGACGTACCAGAAGTTCTCGACCATAGACGGTTAATCGGGCATTTTGGTGATTGTTCATTCGGGGCCCTCGGCTGATTGGGTGGGTTCGCACCTCCAATTTGCCGGGTAAGCCCCGAGTGAACAACCTACAGAGAGATCACACCTAGGCCGCGGCCGGTGCCTGCGCCAGGCTGCCATCCGACTGTCGATCTCGACGTTTTCCCATCTCTTGAAGCCCGACTCGCATCGCCGTTCGCGGCACCGGTGGAGTTCGTTCGCGCGGGTTTTCCTGCGGACCTGGCTGAAGCCGGCGACGCAACAATAAACCCCTTAATAATTAGTGATTTGTTATAAGTAAGTAATGTGCTATCTTAATCCAATGGCGGGGAGCCCGATTGTAATCAGGCATTGCGGCGGTTCGTGCGATCGAGCCGTAACGCAATGAAACAAACAAAAAAATTCGCAGCGGCATCCCGGCCCGCCACAGTCTCACGGGGGCGACGGTCAAACATGAATACAAAGCTCGCGGTTCTTTTGTTGGTTTTCCTCGGCGGATGCGCGCAACTGGTGCCTTCGCCCCGCCCCCCTTCGCCGGGACATATTCAGGCGGAGCAGGCCGCACCACAGGGCCAGATCCCAAAGGTCGTGGAGCAGGCGCCGCCGTTGCCGAAACCGCAACCGACCAAGGAGCCGGCGCGCTATACGGTGGTGGTCAACGAAGTGCCGGTGAAGGAACTGCTTTTCGCCATCGCCCGCGACGCCAACATGAACGTCGACATCAGTCCGAAAATCACCGGTGTCGTCACGCTCAACGCCGTCCAGCAGACTTTGCCGCAGATCCTGGACCGCGTCGCCCAGCAGGTCGATCTCCGTTACCAGATTAACGGCACAACCGTCGAACTGACCCCGGACACGCCGTACCTGCACACCTACAAGGTCGATTTTCTCAACATGTCCCGCGACACCACCACCAGCGTGGCGTTGTCGACCGAGGTCGCGACGGGTCGAGGCAACGTGACCACGACTTCCGGCTCGGGCAGCGGCAGCAGTAGCAGCACCGGCAACAACAATTCGACGACACAGGTGAAGAGTGTTTCCAATCAGCGCTTCTGGTCAACCCTGGTCAGCAACGTTGCCGCCATCGTCGGTGAACAGATCTCGGCCGGCGGCGGAGCCGCCGGTACTATCCCATCGTCAAAATCGGTACAGGCGAATCCCGAGGCGGGACTGTTGACGGTGATGGCGACCGGCCGGCAGCAAAAACAGATCCAGAAGCTGATCGACGCGGCGCTGGCCAGCGCCGACCGGCAGGTGCTGGTAGAGGCGACCATCGTGGAAGTCACGCTGCGCGACCAGTACAGCGCCGGGATCGACTGGAGCAAGATAGTCGCGGCCACCGGCGCCGGCATCAGTTACGGCGTGACCGGCGTCAACGCCTCGGGGTTCAACCCGGCCAATATCGGCCAGTTTTTCACCCTCAACTACCACAACAGTGCCAGCAGCTCGAACCAGATCTCGGCGACGTTGAGCCTGTTGAAGGAATACGGCGATGTGCAGGTGCTGTCGAGTCCCCAGCTCATGGTGCTGAACAATCAGACCGCGCTGCTGAAGGTGGTCGACAACCAGGTGTATTTCACGGTCGACGTTCAGACCACCACCAACCAGACCACCACCGACCGGGTTTTCCAGACCAACATCCACACCGTGCCCGTCGGACTGGTGATGAGCGTGACCCCGCAGATCAACGCCAACGGCGCGGTGATGATGAACGTGCGTCCGACCATCTCGCGCATCACCAGTTTTGTTGACGACCCCAACCCCAATCTGAAGCAGGCCGGCGTGACCAGCCAGATCCCGGTCATCCAGACCCGTGAAATGGAATCGCTGCTCAAGGTCGACAGCGGCCAGACGGCGGTGCTCGGCGGCCTGATGCAGGACAACAGCGCGGCGACGACCCAGGGCGTGCCGGGATTCCAGGACATCTTTCCGTTCGGCGAACTGTTCAAGCACCGCAACAACAACTACACCAAGACCGAGCTGGTCATCTTCCTGCGGCCCACCGTTGTCAAGAACGCTAGCCTGAACGGCGACCTGCAAAGCTATCGCCAGTACCTCAAGCCGAAATTCGACACGGGCGTCGTCAGACCCCCAGAGGCCGCCGGAAAGACGCCATGAGCCTGTTGATGGAGGCGCTGCGCAAGGCGGAAGAGGAAAAGAAGCGCGCCGCCCAGGAGCAGCAATTGTCTTCGACGCAGGAAGGCGCCGCCGGTGCCGATACCGGCTCGACCACCGGTGAAACGACCGTGTCCGAGCCCGGTGCGCGAACCGATTCCCTGATCGATACCAGCCGCCTCAGCCTCGAGCCGATCGACGTTGCCCGCCAGCCGTCGGCCGCGGCGCCGGGCGAGTCCGGTGCCATGACTGAAATCTCGCTGGAGGATCTGCACGAGCCGACTACCCGGTTCCAGCTGGAACCGGGCGCGGGGCCGGCCGAGGCCGGACCGGACGAGCCGACCATGCGTCGCCCGGAATTACCGGATCAGGAACACGCCGCCGCTGAATCGGAGCCCGAGGACATGGAGGCGACCAAGCCTTCGCAAAAGGCCGTGCAGTCCTCGGTGCAGGAATATTTTGAAGCCTCGCAGTCGATGTCGATGGACAAGCAGCGTGCGCAGGCGGATATGGCGGTCGGCGACAGCACCGGCGCGACACCGGTTTCGGCACACACGGTGTTTTCCGCGAAGAGCCGGCGTTCCACGTCTCGCCTGCTGGCCTATGTCACGGTGGTTGTACTCCTGCTGGCTGCAGGCCTCGGGGCGGTAGGTGTCTGGTATTACACCGGTACGCCGGCGACGCAGGCGCCGCTTTCACCGCTTTTGGCACACAACGTAGAGAAGCCGGCGTCGCCGCCACTGAAGCTGCCGGCGGTCGAGGCGCCGGCGCCGCCCGCGCACAAATCCGCGCCGTCGGCCGGCAACGTCGAAACGGTGGCGCCCGAATTCTCGCAGGCGCCGGCCGAGACAGCCCCGCCCGCGCAACCGGGAATCGCCGCCGCGAACGGATCTGCCGGCAACAACGAGGCTGTGCCGACAGGCGTGTCAGAAGGTGCGACTGCCACGACAACAACGACGGTGGAAGCCGCGACGCCGGCCGCGATACCAGAATCCGCCGCCGCGGCAACACCTTCCGAGGCGTCGGCCACTGCCCCGGCACCCGCGAAAAAACCGCCGACCCTGTCCTGGTCGCCTCCGCCGATGGCCGCCGCCGGGAGCGACGTCATGCCCGGCCAGTTGCAGATCCAGCGGGTGCCGGCGCAGATGCGCGTCAACGAGAAGGTGGAAGCCGCGTATGCGGCCTACCAGAGCGGTAACCTGAATCGTGCGGAAACGCTCTACCGCGAGGTCCTGGCTCGCGAACCGGACCAGCGCGACGCACTGCTTGGTATCGCCGCGCTCGCGACCCGGCGCGGCGACCGCAATGAAGCCGTGGACTACTACAACCGCGTCCTGGCGTTGGATCCGCACGACGCCTACGCCAATGCCGCAATGGTGGCCCTGCTGCACAGCAACGATCCCGTGAGCGACGAAAGCCGCCTGAAGTCCATGCTCGGCGGCGCGCCGGACTCGGCCTACGTCAATTTCATGCTTGGCAACACCTATGCCCGCCAGTCGCGCTGGGCGGATGCGCAGCAGGCCTATTTCAACGCTTACAGCCATGACAGCCATAACGCCGACTACGCCTATAACCTGGCGGTAAGCCTCGACCACCTGGGCCAGCGGCGTGCCGCCTCGGAGTATTATCAAAAAGCCCTGGCGTTGGCCGACAATCGCACGACCGGTTTCACGCCGGCACAAGTGCAAACCCGGATCCAGGCCCTGG
>CAYVOU010000272.1:0-3886 GCA_964453295.1 uncultured Gammaproteobacteria bacterium | reverse complement strand
CAAGCCGATCGCGGCACTGGAGACCATGGAGGAACTTATCGACACGCTGTCAGCCATGCCGATGTCCGATCAGGTGGAGATCCTGACCGACACGATCTGTAATCACGATCGCATCCTGAAGGAAACCGACCAGCTGGAACAAATCTATCAGCGTCGCGATCTGGCGGCGCTGCTGCGCTTCAACGATCGCGGCCACCACGATCAGGCGCTGTTCCTGCGCTACCGCCAGCGCATGCTGTACGACCGCAGCACGCGGATGGTGAAGCGGATGCTGCCCTACCTCCAACGCGGTGGCACCTTCGTCGCCGTCGGCGCCCTGCACCTGGCCGGCAAGCACGGCATCCTGCAGGGACTGAAGGCGCGCGGCTATGAAATCACCGCGGCATACTGAGCCCGACCCGGCTCAGTGATTATGGGGACCGGCGGCGGCAGCCTTGGCAAGCTGCTCCGGCGTCGCCTCGCATTGGTACCTGCGCTTCCATTCGTCATACGGCATGCCGTAGACGATTTCCCTGGCTTCATCGTAATCGAGTGCGACGCCACGCTCTTCGGCAGCCGCCAGGTACCATTTCGACAGGCAATTCCGGCAGAAACCGGCGAGGTTCATCAGGTCGAGATTCTGCACGTCGGTGCGGGACCGCAGGTGTTCCACCAGCCGGCGGAAGGCGGCGGCTTCCAGCTCGGTACGGGTTTTTTCATCCATTTTCGTCATCCTCGCGTTTAATCCCGCGGATCATCGCGGATCCGGGGCGGTTTCGCTTATTATACGCTGCGACACGTTCAACCCTTACAAAGTCCCAAGACATGGATTCCTCGAAACAACGACATCAAATCATCGTCGTCGGCGGCGGTGCCGGCGGCTTCGAACTCGTGGTCCAGCTCGGACACCGCCTGGGCCGTAAGGGCCTGGCGGACGTTTCGCTGGTCGACACCGGACTCTCACACATCTGGAAACCTCTGCTGCATGAAGTGGCCGCAGGCACACTCAATGCCCACGAGGACGAACTCAACTACCTCGCCTATGCGACCTGGAACCATTTCCGCTTCCGGCTTGGGGCACTCGAGGCCATCGATCGCGCCAGCCAGACCGTGACCCTGTCGCCGTCGTTCGACGAGAGTGGCAAGGAGTTCATCCCGCGCCGCAGCTTTCACTACGACACACTGGTGATCTGCGTCGGCAGCCTGACCAACGATTTCGGGATCCCCGGTGTGCGTGAGCACTGCCGGTTCCTGGATTCGCGCGAGCAGGCGGATGCCTTTCAACGCAACCTGCTGAAAATCGTCTACGCCGCCAACGTGCAGGAAACGCCGTTGCGTCCCGGCCAGCTCCACATCGCCATTGCCGGTGCCGGCGCCACTGGTGTCGAACTGGCGGCCGAGCTGCACACGTCCGTACGCCAGATGGTGGCTTTCGGCCTGGATCGCGTCGTGCCGGAACGGGACGTGAAGATCAGCCTGATCGAGGGCGCCAACCGCGTCCTGCCCGGGCTCCCGGAAAGAATTTCCACCAAGACCGAGAAGGTCTTGAAGAAAATTGATGTCAACGTCGTCACCGGCGAACGTATCAAGGAAGCGACCGCCGAGGGATTCCTGACCGAAAGCGGCCTGGTCATCCCCGCTGAAACCAAGGTCTGGGCAGCCGGGATCAAGGCGCCGGACGTGCTGCGCGATTTGGACGGCCTCGAAGTCAACCGCATCAACCAGCTGCTCGTCCGGCGCACGCTGCAAACGACGCGCGACGACAATATTTTTGCGCTGGGCGATTGTGCCGCCTGCCCCATGGCGGATGGCCAGGGCGCCGTGCCGCCGCGCGCGCAGGCGGCGCACCAGCAGGCGGCCATGCTGATCAAGTCGATCGAGCGCCGCGTCCGCGGCGATGCAAGGCTGCCCGAATACGCCTACCGCGACTTCGGTTCGCTCATCAACCTCAGCCATCACAGCACGATCGGCAACCTCATGGGCAACCTGATGGGCCGCCAGTCAGGCACGGTGTTCATGGAGGGGCTGTTCGCCAGACTTGCCTACATCTCGCTGTACAAGATGCATCTGCTGGCAATCCAGGGATGGTGGACGGTGGCCCTGACCAGCCTTGCGAATTTCCTGACCCGCAAGACCAAGCCTCGTTTGAAGCTGCACTAGGGGTGTTACGTGCCGCCGGCCCGGCTCGGTGACGCGAACGGTACAGGCAAATCGCTAAAGCCGGAATTTCTTCATGCGGTAGCGCATCACCATGCGCGTCACGCCGAGTTGGCGCGCCGCTTCCGAGACGTTGTTGTTGGTGCGCATGAGCGCCCGCTCGATCAGCAGTTTCTCCGCCTCATCCAGGGTCAGCCCGTCCAGCGAGGCTTGCTGCGCGCCAGGCGTCTCTTCGGTCCCGGCGTTCAGCATTAACGTATCGGCGGCGATCCTGCCGCCGCCGGAGAGCAGCACGACCCGTTCAACGAGATGCTTCAACTCGCGCACGTTGCCGGGCCACTGGTAACGGCGCAGCGCCTCCAGCGCGGAAGCTTCGAACTCCGGTTCCGGGAGGCCGTATCGCAAGGCCGTCTGGCGGGCGAATTCCAGCGCCAGCATTTCGATGTCGTCACCACGCTCCCGCAGCGGCGGCGTCTTGATGGTAAGAACGTTCAGGCGGAAGTACAGGTCCGAGCGCAGCCGCCCCTCCTTCACCATGGTTTCCATGTCACGATTGGTGGCGGAAATAAACCAGCAGCGGACCGGCCGCTCGTGGGTGCTCCCGACCCGGCGCAGGGTGCGGCGCTCCAGCACGGCCAGCAGCTTGGCCTGCAGTTCGAGTGGAATTTCTCCAATCTCGTCCAGAAACAGCGTCCCGTCCTCGGCAGCCTCGATCAGGCCGGTGCGCTCGATGTGGGCGCTGGTGAAAGCGCCCTTCTCATGGCCGAAGAGCTCCGCCTCGATCAAATCCTTGGGAAGTGCGGCGCAATCCATGTGCACGAACGGCTTGTCGGCGCGGGCGCTGTGCGCGTGCAGCAGCCGCGCGGTGACGTCCTTGCCGGTGCCGGTCTCGCCGAGGACCAGCACGGTCGGCGGCGTCACGTCGGCGCCGCCGACCAGCTTGCCGATGCGCTCCGCCTGGGCGCGAATGGCACGGATGGCCTCGCATTCGCCGAGCATCTGGGCACCTTCGACGTGCGCATGCCTTTCGCGCTTGCGCGAGTAAGCAAGGCTGCGCGTCAGCTCGGCCTTCGACAGTACCTTCTCGACGTTGACAAGCAGTTCATCGAGATCGATTGGCTTTTTCAGGTAATCCGACGCCTGCAGCTTCATGGCCGCCACCGCGTCCTCCAGCTCACCATAAGCGGACAGCACCAGCACCGGCACCTCGGCGCCGAGGCCCGCGCGCAGCTTGCCGAGAAAATCCAGGCCCGAACCGTCCGGAAGCCGCATGTCCAGCAGGATCAGGTCGGGCAGCGCCTCCTTGCATTGCGCAACGGCACGTTCCAGCGTCCCGGCATGTTGGCATTGGTATCCGGCTTTGGTCAGGCGCTTGATGACCGCCTTGGCAAACAGCTCCTCGTCTTCGACGACGAGGATGCTGATGCGCCGCGAAGCGCTGGGCGGTGTCTGTTCAACGGGATTGCTGTCGGCCATGATTTAGTATTCGTCGTCGTTGTCGTCTGCCTGCGCCTGGGTCACGGGGCCGGAGATGGTGATTCGGGTGCCGCCATTCTCACCCGGTTTGAAGTCCAGATTCCAGCCGTGCGCACGACAGACCTTGAAAGCCACGGGAATGCCAAGGCCCGTGCCGAAGCGCTTGGTACTGGGGCCCGGTGTCAGACCTTTGGGTTCCGGCTGGAACGGCATGCCGGGTCCCTGGTCCTCGATCATCATGAGCACATCCGCGTCGTGCACCGCTGCCGTCAGG
>CAYVOU010000271.1:2916-3890 GCA_964453295.1 uncultured Gammaproteobacteria bacterium | reverse complement strand
CCCTTCGTATATCTTCATTAGCGAGCCGGTCACCGTGATGCGGCCTTCGGGGAACATCACGGCTTTGCGATCTTCGCGCAGGAAACGGACCATCGATTTCACGGCGAGTGGATCCGCAGGGTTCATCTCGAAGCAGTCGACGAACCGTAGGCAAGGCTTCACGTACCACTTTTTTGCCATTTCCGTATCGATGGCGAAGGTGGGGTGGTCGGGCAGATACAGGTAGAGGAGGATACCGTCCAGCAGGGAGACGTGATTGGCGACGATCAGAACCCGCGAGCCGGCGGCGTGATAATTTTCCAGGCCGACGACTTCCACGCGGAACAACCGCTGGAGGATGAAGCGCAGCAGGCATCGCACGACACGGGTCAGCATGCGCGCCAGTCTGTCATGGCCGGGATGCCCTGAAAAGCTCCCCCGGCGGCCGGGGAGAGTTTGAAGTGGATTCGGCGCCTCCGCGAGCGCGCCGTTGAGGCCGGTATCCGTCCAGGCGCGGGTAACGGGATTCTATCGGCGCTGCGCCAGTGTGCGGCCGAAGGAGCCGGGGCCCGCTGCTGAAAGTCGGTGAGGGGATTGGGCCTGCTGGCGAAACGATGCAGTGGAGGCGGGCTAGATGCGGACGCCGTCGTCGGTGCCACCGGCCAGACTGACATAGACATCCAGTTCATTGCCGGGACGCAGAACCGTGCGGCGGTCCATTCGATTCCATTCGCAGAGTTGGTCGACGCTGACATCGAAATGCCGGGCGATGGTCCAGAGCGAATCGCCATCCTTCACTGCATATTTGATGAGGCGGGAATCGCCGACGTCATTGCCGCCCAGCGCTGTTTTGATGATCTTGGGCGCGTTGTGGTGATGTTTCCAGATGACGATCTGTTGATCCAGGTTCAACACGGTATTGCGGCGCAGCCCATTCCAGGCGAGCAGCTTGCTGACGCTCAGCGGGAGGTCGGCCTGCGTCGGGTCGAAGGTGG
>CAYVOU010000271.1:0-2906 GCA_964453295.1 uncultured Gammaproteobacteria bacterium | reverse complement strand
CCCGAATGCACGATGTGCACGATCTTATCAGTGCTGTGGCGTTCCGAGGTATGTGCCACTGCCACAACCTCACGCTCTGGCGCCGGTTTGCGCGATACGACCGCGCCCGCCACCGGTATCACAAGTTCCTGGCCGATGTGCAGCAGGCTGCGCGACAGGTGATTGGCGTGCTTGATATCGGCGACGGCGATTCTATAGTGGCGGGCGATGGTCCACAGGCTTTCGCCGTTGCGCACGGTGTGGAGGGTGGTGGTCGGCTTGATGCTGCCAGGGCCGGCATCGGCGAGTGCCTGCCGGAAATTGTCAGCCTGTGTCGCCGGCAATACCAGGCGGTGAGGCCCTTCCGGGTCGGTGACGTTCCTCAGAAAGCCCGGGTTCAGCTTGTGCAGTTGCCGCGTGCTGACCCCTGCCAGTTTCGCCGCCTTCTCCAGATCCACCTGGGACGCAACCTTGACGGTCGCGAGGTAGGGCTTGTTGGGTATGGGGGCGAGAGCGACGCCGTAACGCAGCGGCGTGCTGACGACCTGGGCGATGGCGAGCAGACGCGGGACATACAGGGTGGTCTCCCGAGGCAGGTCCAGTGACCAGAAGTCGGTCGGCTTTCCGCGCGCGGCGTTGTGTTCGATCGCCCGCTCGACCGTTTTCTCGCCGCAGTTATACGCTGCGATTGCGTTCAACCAGTCGCCGTTGAACTCGTCGTGAAGCTTTTCCAGATAATCGAGGGCGGCACGGGTCGATGCCATCACGTCGCGCCTGCCATCGTAGTAGCGGCTGTGCTTCAGGCCGAAACGCGAACCGGTGCTGGCGATGAACTGCCACATGCCCACGGCATTGCTGTGCGAATGCGCGTCGGGACGGTAGGCGCTTTCCACGATGGGAAGCAGCGAGATCTCCAACGGCATCTGCCGCTTTTCGATCTCGGTGACGATGTAAAAAAGGTACGGCTTCGCCCGCTCAGCGGTGCGATCGACGAAGTCCGCATTGCGTTGAAACCAGGCTATCTCATTTTGCACTTCGGGCCTGTCGGCGCCGCCCAACGCCAGCTGCATGCGGATCCGATCCCATACGTCGGCGGCATCTTGCGCCAGCTTGGCGGAATCGACGCCGGGTCGTTCGGAAAGACGGGGAATGCGATCCTGATATTGAGGCGTCGAGGCAGGTGCGGCAGGTGGGGTCGTTGCAACGGTAGCGGGAGCTGGAGCGGGAGTCGGTGAGGCGGCAACCTCTTTGGGTTTGAGCCAGTCGCCGTTGATCATGCTGCATCCGCCCATCAGAACCGGCATCGCAGCGATGGCGAATATTTTTATTATCCATCCCCCACGCATAGTCGAGGGATGCTAGTGTCCATCCGTCATCGCGTCAAGTGCAAATTTTTACGCCACGCTATTAAATTCGTTGAAGAAACGGTGCAGCGCGGCGCTGCGGCGCGCGTCCGTCCGGCAAGTTCGGGTTCAGCCACGGTTTTTCCATTCACGGATCGCGGCAAGGACGTCGCTGCCGCGGGGCAGTGTCCTGCCCGCGTAGGCTTCAGCCGCGGCGCGGACCACGGGCAGGTCGCAGCGCAGAAACGGGTTGGTCCGCTTTTCCGTTGCCAGGTTGGCCGGCACGGTCGACCGGCCCTGCTCCCGCAATGTCGTCACTTCCGCCAGGCGGGCGCGGATGTCGGCATTGTGCGGCTCGACGTCGGCCGCGAATTGCAGATTGGCCAGGGTATATTCATGACCACAGTAGACTTCAGTCTCTTCCGGCAGTGCGGACAGGCGGCTGAGCGACTCATACATCTGTACCGGCGTTCCCTCGAACAACCGACCGCAGCCGCCGGTGAACAGCGTGTCGCCGGTGAAGACCATGCCGGCGCCGTAATAGGCCGTGGCGCCGGCGGTATGCCCAGGCACGCACATGGCCGAAACCGGCATTCCGATCCCGGGCAGGACGAACGACTCACCGTCGGCGACCGCGTGCGTTCTCGCCGGGATGGTTTCATGCGCCGGCCCGAATACCGGAACGGCGTAGCGCGCCGCCAGTTCGGCGACGCCGTTGACGTGGTCCCAGTGATGGTGGGTGACGAGGATTGCCGCCGGGCGCAGCCCATCGGTTTCGATGGTCCTTACCGCCGGGCCGGTTTCGCCCGGGTCGACGATGACGACGTCTTCACGGTCACGCCGGCCTATCAACCAGATATAGTTGTCCTTGAGGGCGGCGACGCCCCTCACGCTGAATTCGGCAGCGGCGGTCATGACAGCTCCGACTGGACGATTGTGTAAACGCTTCGTATGGTAGCAGCCCATCCATGGGAACACGACACGAGATGAATTCTTCGGCCGATGGCCCCACGCCTCGCGATGCACTGACGCATTGGTTCAGTGCCGATCCGGGGGCGGCCATGTTGCGGGCGGGTGCACAGAAACTGCGCCAGATCCTGCCGAACCTGTTCGGCTATCATATCCTGCAGCTTGGTCGCTACGGCAACGAGGATCTGTTGACGGTCAGCCGGATTTCGCACCGGGCCTGCCTGCACATCGATCCTGACTCGCCGGCGGCGGTCGGCGAGGTGGCGGTGTGCCGAGCCGCCGCCATGCCTTTTGCCGCCGACAGCGTCGACGTGCTGGTGCTGCCGCACGTGCTCGAGTTCGAGGGCGATCCGCATCAGGTCCTGCGCGAAGTCGAGCGGGTGCTGATAGGCGAAGGCCACGTGGTGATCATCGCGTTCAATCCCTGGAGCCTTTGCGGCCTGCTGAAAATCTTCCTGGCATGGCGGGACCAGGCGCCGTGGTCGGGCCGTTTCCTCGGCATGTCGCGATTGCGGGAATGGCTGCAACTGCTCGGATTCGAAATGGTCAGCTGCCAGCACTTTTTCTATCGGCCGCCGATCCGTTCGTCGCGGCTGCTAGCGCGGCTGGCGTTCC
>CAYVOU010000270.1:0-3899 GCA_964453295.1 uncultured Gammaproteobacteria bacterium | reverse complement strand
GGCCATCTCGGGCATTTCGGTATGCGGATGGGACGGGGCAGCCTCGTCGGACGGGACCGCGTCAGCCGAGGGGGCCGGCGCGGCCGCCGGCGGCTCCGCGCCGAATGCCTGGCGCGGCGCGGCAGCGCCCAGGCTGCAAAGGGTTACGGCCAGGGTCAGGAACATCGAAGCGGTGTGAGACGACTGCACCTGCATGGGTTCTCTTTGTCAGGCAATGCGCCGGGAATGGTAACACCAACGACAAGCGCTTGAGGCGGACGGGAGATGGATTGCGAGGAAACGGCTCGGGGATGGGGGGTGGGGCCGCGGGCAACTGCCGCGGCCCCGGACAGCAAAACCTATCTGAAATGGTACACCAGGCGAAGCACGTGGAAATTGATGCCGCTGTTGTACTTGCCCAAGCCAGCATTGGAAAGATGCTGGAAGCGGTAGTTCAGCTCGTACTGGCCGTGGTCGCCGAAACGTATACCGGCGCCCAGATGATCGCCGAAAGAGTAGTTGATCCCGAACTGGCGGTCACCGAATTCGGTTTCCGAGAAAACGTGGGCGCCGATGGCACCCTCGACGAACGGATACACGCCCAGAATACGGTCGTCGGTCTGGATCCGGAAAACCGGTGTGATACCGAAATCATACAGTTGGTCGACCCCGGTCCGGCCACTCTCGCCGTTCCAGTAGCCGACATTGGCTTCCCACTGGCCGCCCAGGTACCAGCCGTGAAACGGAAACCACTTGACGCCCCAATCCCAGACCAGGGCGCCGCCGACGCGGAACGCCGACGTCCGATGCTGGTTACGCTGGTCGACGCCGCCTTCAACAGCGACGGCATCAGGTGAAAACAGGTCAAATGCAAAGACATGCGCCGACGACAACAGCGCCGCAGCCGCCATCACCAGGTTGCGAATACCCTTTCCCACGGGGCTCCCCCTCTTTTATTCTTGTCCCGGAAAACTACTACAAAAATGTGCGGCGCGCAAAGGAAATGCCCGAACCCAGCCCATGTGGCCTAAAAGCGTTCAGTTTGAGCAATTTCGTGGTAGCATGAGCGCCTGTTTTCCCCGGCGGTCGGCAGGTATCGCCCGGCGCCGTAAGCAAAAAAACGCCCATCCGAGATCGTCCCGACCCCGCCAAGGACGCGAGCGGCGATCTGCGCCGGAATTGGGCCAAAACAATTATCCCTTGGAGGGCTTGGTAAGATGATCAATAAGAATTGGCTGATGCTGGCCGGCCTGGGTCTGGGTTGTCTGGCGATGGGGGCACAGGCGGCTGGCGATCCGGTCAAAGGCAGGGTGAAAGCCGAAACCTGCATGGGCTGCCACGCAGTCGCCACCTACAAGACCGTCTACCCGACCTACAACGTGCCGAAGATCGGCGGGCAGCATGCCGCCTACATCATCGCGGCGCTGAAGGAGTACAAAGCCGGCGCCCGCAAGTTCAAGACCATGCACGCCAACGCCAGCACCCTCAGCGAACAGGACATGGAAGACATCGCGGCCTATGTCTCTGGCGCCGCCGACAAGTAGTCGCCCCGGCCTATAACAAGATGAATATTCGGAGACGATCAATGAACAAGTTCTTCATTTTCAGCACCGGCCTGATGCTCGCCCTGGCCACCATGACCAGCCACGCCGAAGGCAACGCCGCCGAGGGCGAGAAGAAGGCGAAAGCCGTATGCGCCGCCTGCCACGGCGTCGACGGCAGCGCCCCCAGCGACATGTTCCCGCGCATCGGCGGCCAGTACGAGAGCTACATCAAGCAGGCCCTGCACGAGTACAAGAACGGCGATCGCAAGAACCCGATCATGGCGCCGCAGGCCGCCCAGCTGAGCGACGCGGACATCGACAACGTCGCCGCCTGGTTCTCGCAGCAGAAGGGCAAGCTGCACGTTCTTAACTACAACAGCAAGTAATCGGGCGGTCTCACGACACGCCCGGATCGGAACCGGTCGCCCCGTGCGATACGGCCCGAGACTGAAGACGGCCCGGCATCCGACCGGGCCTTTTCTTTTTATGGTGACGGAGAAGACGCCGCGATGACCGCCACACCTGCAAGCCTGGGCTACCGCATGCCGGCGGAATGGGAACCGCACCAGGCGGTATGGTTCTCATGGCCGCACAACCGCAATTCCTGGCCGGGCAAGTTCGAGACCGTCGAGCCGGTCATGGTCAGGGCGGTGGCGGCGATCAGCCGCAGCGAGACGGTGCGCATCAACGTGCTGAACGCGGAGCACGAGACCCACGTCGACGCGCTGCTGCGTGCCGGCGGCGTCACCAGCGGGGTCGTCTTCCATCGCTTCCCGACCAACGACGCCTGGTGCCGCGACCACGGCGCCATCTTCGTGGTGCGCGAGCACGAGGGCCGGCGCGAACTGGCGGCCGTGCGGTGGGGCTACAACGCGTGGGGCGGAAAATACCCGCCCTTCGATCGCGACCTGGAGATCCCAAAGCGCATGGCCGAGACCCTCGGCGTGCCATGCTTCGAGGGCGGCATGATCCTCGAGGGCGGCTCGATCGAGGTCAACGGCGCCGGGCTGCTGATGACCAGCGAGCAGTGCCTGCTCAACTCCAACCGCAACCCGCAGCTCGACAAGGCGCAGATCGAGCAGCGCCTGCGCGACTGTCTCGGCGTGCAGAGCATCCTCTGGCTGGGCGAAGGCATCGTCGGTGACGACACCGACGGCCATGTCGACGACCTCACCCGCTTCGTGGCCGAGGACACCGTGGCGACGGTGGTCGAGGAGGATCCGGCCGACGAGAATTTCGCCGTGCTGCGCGACAACCTGGCGCGCCTGAAAGCGATGCGGCTGCCGGACGGCCGGCGGCTGAAGATCGTCGAGCTGCCTATGCCGCGCCCGGTGATCTACCAGGGCGAACGGCTGCCGGCGAGCTACGCGAATTTCTACATCGGCAACTCCGTCGTGCTGCAGCCGATCTTCAACTGCGACCGCGACGCACAGGCAATCGCGCTGGTGCAGCGCTGCTTCCCGGGCCGCGAGGTGGTGGGCATCGACTGCACCGACCTGGTATGGGGACTGGGCACGTTTCACTGCCTCTCACAGCAGGTGCCGGCCGCATAACCCGCCAACAACGCGAGACCTTCGCCAATATCCCAAACGCCGCGCTATCGTAGGCTGGGGTGAGCACAGTGAACCCCAGCATGAGGCGGCGGTCTGACGGGGTTCGCTGCGCTCACTGCCGGCCGACGGTAATCATCCCCACGCGGGCAAAAAAGACTTGCTGTTGCGGGCCAATTCCCCTACATTTCGCGCAATTTTTCCTACCGTCTGCGCGGCGGTTTGTCAACGGGAGAACGGGATGAAGAATGCTGCACAGGTTGCCGAATTCGTTCGGTATCACTTCCGACATTTCAACGCGGCGGTACTGATCGACGCCGCCGACGCCTACATCAAGCATCTCGAAGGCAACGGCAAGATGTTCATGACGCTGGCCGGCGCCATGAGCACGGCCGAACTCGGCCTGTCGCTGGCCGAGATGATCCGCAACGGTAAGGTGCACGCCATCACCTGCACCGGCGCCAACCTCGAAGAGGATCTGTTCAATCTCGTCGCCCACGATCACTACGTGCGCGTGCCGAAATATCGCGACCTGACGCCGGAGGACGAGGAAGCCCTGCTGGCGCGGCACCTCAACCGCGTCACCGACACCTGCATTCCCGAAGAGGAAGCGATCCGGCGGCTGGAGAAGGCGGTGCTGAAGGAGTGGATGGACGCCGACAAGGCCGGCGAGTGCTACTTCCCGCACGAGTTCCTCTATCGCATCATCCGCAGCGGCGCGCTCAAGGAATATCATCAGATCGACCCGAAGGATTCCTGGCTGGTCGCGGCCTGCGAGGCCGACCTGCCAATCATCGTACCGGGCTGGGAGGACTCCACCCTGGGC
>CAYVOU010000269.1:0-3906 GCA_964453295.1 uncultured Gammaproteobacteria bacterium | reverse complement strand
ATATTACCGGTGAGCTTACGCAGCGCCTGCGACATCAGGCGAGCCTGCAGTCCCATGTGCGAATCGCCCATCTCGCCTTCGAGTTCGGCCTTGGGCGTCAGCGCCGCCACCGAGTCGATGACGATGGCGTCGACGGCGCCGGACCGCACCAGCATGTCCGTGATTTCCAGCGCCTGCTCGCCGGTGTCCGGCTGCGACACCAGCAGGTCGTCCACCTTGACGCCGAGCTTCGCGGCATATTGCGGGTCCAGGGCGTGCTCGGCGTCGACGAAGGCAGCCGTGCCGCCGGCCTTCTGGACCTGGGCGATGGCCTGCAGCGCCAGCGTGGTCTTGCCGGAGGATTCCGGACCGTAAATTTCGACAACCCGGCCGCGCGGCAGGCCGCCCACGCCAAGTGCGATGTCCAGGGACAGCGAACCCGAGGACACGACGTCGAGATTGCGCACTGCCCGGGTGTCGCCCATGCGCATCACCGAGCCCGAACCGAACTGCTTTTCTATCTGGCTCAACGCGGCGGCCAGCGCCTTCTTACGATTCTCGTCCATTACGCTCCATCCTCATTTTGGCGTCCTTTAATTGCTGCAAAAACTTCTCCCTATATCCGGTGGCGGACCGCGTCGCGGCGCACCAGAGCGTCCGGCACGCCCGGCGGTCGCGCCGGTCATCCGGCCGGATTTGAAGCGCGATTATTGCATATCACCCGGCGCTTAACACCTTGACCCAGGGTCACCGGCGGGAAGCAATGGCCAGCTGCGAAGGACCCGATATTGCAGGCCGTTGGCGCCGTTTTCCGAGGCGACCAGGGAAAAGGTTTGTACCGGCCAACGGACCGCCACCACATGCGCGCCGCCAGGTCGCGCGCGCGCGTCGCGGATTAGCGTCAAGTGCGGCGTGTAAGGGCGGCTTTCCAGCTGTAGGCCGCATCCGGATACGCCCGTGGCCAGCCCCTGATACAACTCCAGGATCTCCGGCGGCACCGAGGTCGCACCGAACCAGACGACCCGCGCACGCGGCCAGTATCCGACCCGGTCGAGAACGAGATCGAATGACGGGACCGCCACGGCCTCCGCGACGGATTCGGCCACGGTCCGTATTTCGGCCGTCACGTTGCCGAGGAACAGCAGAGTGACGTGCAGTCGTTCCGGCGGCACCCGGCGTCCGCGGACGCCGCTGCCGACCTCCGCCAGCGATTCGACCAGCCGCCGACGTACCACGTCGTCCGGCCAGAGCGCGAAGAACAACCTCTGTGTCGACGGACCGGCCACGGCTCTACATGATGACCGCCAGGCTCAATCGACCGCACACATCTCGATGAGCATCCGCAGCGCATGTGCCGCCGACTGTCGGCGCACCGCCTCGCGATCGCCGTCAAAGCGGCGCTGCTCGACGCGCCCCTGCGCCTGGCTGGCGGCGGCGAACCAGACGGTGCCGACGGGCTTTTCCGGGGTGCCGCCATCCGGTCCCGCCACGCCTGTCACGGCCAGCGCGATCTGGGCATGGCTGCGGGCCAGCGCGCCCAGGACCATCGCCTTGGCCACCTCCGCGCTCACGGCGCCGTGTCGCGCCAGCGCGGCGGCATTGACTCCCAGCAGTTCCATCTTGGCGGCGTTCGCGTAAACCACGTAGCCACGCTCGAACCATTCCGAACTGCCGGCAACGTCCGTCACCAGCTTGGCCACCCAGCCACCGGTGCAGGACTCCGCCAGTGCCAGGCGCCAGCCACGCCCGCGAAGGGCGGTGCCGGTCTCCATGGCAAGCGCATTAAGCGTGCTGTCGTCGCATGTCATTGTCGACGCTCCTTAAAGGAAACCGCTGTCAGGGCCGAAAACCTGGACGTTGGGAGACTGTTGACCTACCCCTGACACAATGGCTCCGAACCAGTCACCCTCTATAATTTCAATATGAATAATTCGAGCTCTGACGACAAGACGGTAGTCATCGACGCCACGATCGCCGGCCCGTCCCTGAGCCAGGAACGGCAACAGGCGCCGGCCGACGACAAGCTTACAGACGAAAATACGGTTGTCATCGACTACACCATTCTTGGCCCGTCCCTGGACCAGGAACGGAAAGAAGCGCCGGCCGAAGGCAGGATCACGGAGCATTATTCGCTGCGCGGCACGGTCGGCGCCGGCGGCGTCGGCCGGGTACTGCTGGGCTTCGACGAGCGGATCGGCCGGGAAATCGCCATCAAGGAGATGCTGGACACGGTCGATACCCGCGACCCGGCGGTGCAGGCGCGGTTCCTGCGCGAGGTGCAGGTCACCGGCAAGCTCGAACATCCCGGTATCGTGCCCGTTTACGACATGGGCAAGAACGCGCAGGGTTCGCCATTCTACGTCATGCGCTTCGTGCGCGGCGACACACTTTCCAAGGCACTGGCCGCCTGCGAAGACCCGCAGCCGGAGAAGGCACTCGGCAAGCGGCTGCAACTGCTGGAACGCCTTATCGACATCTGCGAGGCCATGGCCTACGCGCATTCGCGCGGCGTGGTCCATCGCGATCTCAAGCCGGGCAACGTCGTGCTGGGCCAGTTCGGTGAAACCATCGTGCTCGACTGGGGCCTGGCGAAGATCGAATCCGAGCCGGAAGACAACCCGGCAAACGTCGAAGCCGCCGCGAAAGCGGCGGTCGGCGCCGAGTCGGATCTGACCCAGGACGGGGCCATACTCGGGACACCGTCCTATATGGCGCCGGAACAGCTGGATCCGCGTTTCGGGCGGATCGATCCGCGCACCGACGTCTTCGCCCTGGGCGCCATCCTCTACCACATCCTGGTCGGCCGCTCGCCCCTGCGCGGCAACATCCACGAAATCCTGGCGCGCCTGGCGGACGCCGATCCCATGCCCTCACCGCGCCAGGCCGCGGTCGAAGTCCCCGCCGAACTCGCCGCCATCTGCGAAAAAGCCCTGGCCAAGGATCAAGCACAGCGCTATCCGGATGCTTCGGCGCTCGCCGAAGAATTAAAAGCATATCGCGACGGACGCATGATCAGCACCTACGCCTATTCGCGCGGCGAACTGCTGCGGCGATTCATCGCGCGCAACAAGCTCGCCGTCACCGCCGGGCTGATCGCCGTCGTCGGCATCGTCATCGGCGCCGGCCTGGCGGTGGATTTCGGCATCAAGGCGCATCGCGCCCGGCTGGCGGCGGAAGCGGCGCTCAGCGACGTGACCCGGATCTCGGACGCCGACCTGACCCTGGCCGACCAACTCGCCAACGGCATCGAGTCGGAATTCCACGCCGTCACCGCCGACATGGAAGCGGCGGCAAAGAGCGTCGCCGACCCTTCCGACCGCGCCGCGACAACGCCGGTGCTCGAAAGCCTGAAAGCGAAGTTTCCCCTGGCCGAGACTTACCTGGCTATCGTGCCGCCGGGCACCGTATCGGCCATCGTGCCGGCAAGCTACGCCCAGGACATCGGCCGCGACGTGTCGCGGCTCGATCATGTAAGCGTGGCGATCGACCGGCACCGCCCGACCGTCAGCCGCGTCTACCGGGCCCGTGAAGGTTTCCCGGCAATCAGTGTCAACGTGCCGGTACTCCGCAACGGCAAGGTGACGGCGATATTGGCCGCACATTTCGAGGCTGGCAAAAAGCTCGCGGCACTACTGCCCGCCGAAACCCAGACGGCGCAACGGTCGGTCTGGGTGGTGGAGGATGACGGGACGCTGGTCTACGACAGCGACCCGACCGAGATCGGACAGAACCTGTTTCGCGCCGAGCGCTTCAACAAGATACCGGAGCTGCGGCAGCTGGCCGATGAAATCAAGGGACAGGACAACGGCATCGGCTATTACAGCACGCGCAACGGCAGCCGCGTCGTCAGCAACCGCATCGCCGCCTGGCGCACGGGTGGCGACGGCGAGGAGGGCCTGGCAGGTACGGGGCGACAGCCCGAGCTCG
>CAYVOU010000268.1:0-3907 GCA_964453295.1 uncultured Gammaproteobacteria bacterium | reverse complement strand
GAGGCAGCCCGCGAATTCGTCAGGCGAGGGGTGCAGAGCAGCCTGTCGCATGCCGCAGGAAAGATCATCTGCATCTCGTCCGTGCATGACACGATCCCCTGGGCCGGGCACGTCAATTACGCGGCATCCAAGGCCGGCCTGGGTATGATGGTGAAGACTCTCGCGCAGGAGCTGGCCGTGCACAAAGTACGGGTGAACTGCGTGTCCCCGGGCGCAATCAGGACGGAGGCCACCCAAGCCGCCTGGTCGAGCCCGGCAAGGGAGGCCGAAATGCTCCAGCTCATCCCCTACGGCCGCCCCGGACGCCGGGACGACATCGCCCGTGCCGTGGTATGGCTGGCCTCGGACGAGGCCGACTACATCACCGGCGCCACCCTATACGTCGACGGTGGCATGACGCTTTATCCGGGCTTTGAGAAATGTGGCTGAATCGCCGCCGTTCGTGGCAGGCATTTTATTGGGCATTTTCACCAATGAACTGCCGCATGGCGTCATAAAACGGCGTTTTGGGATTGGCCCCGCAATAGTCCATCAACCAGTAAGTCAGGGCACCATGATCCACGACCACGTTCTTTCCTTTGACGTTTGACCAGTTGAAACCGCTTATAAACCCTTGAGCCCACGAGATATATCCGTTGATGGCGACGTCGGACTTCAGTTTCACCCCTTCCATGAAAGCGCCGCAAAGCTTGCCCCCGGCACCGGAAATCGTCGTGGCCCCGGCTACCGGCGCCAAAGTCGCCAAGATCGTGAACATCACCATCAACCTTATGTTTTTCATTAGGATTCCTCGGTATTTACTTGTTTAGCAACTTGTGACGCAATTACTAATCTGCCCATTGCAGCGTATGCTGCAGTGCAATATCCTTGCTGTTCATGACTCGCCAGGGCCCAAAGTTTCTCAACCTTGCCCTGCAGGGCGGCGGTTCCCATGGTGCTTTCACCTGGGGTGTCCTCGACCGGCTGCTGGAACAGCCGCGCCTGCAATTTGAAGGGGTCAGCGGCACCAGTTCCGGCGCGATGAACGCCGTGGTACTGGCCAACGGCCTGGCACGCGGCGGCCGCGAAGCCGCGCGCGAGGACCTCAGCCGCTTTTGGTCGGAAATCGCCGACGAGGTTCCCGCCGGGTTCCTGCAACCCCACCCGCTGGCGGCGCTCAACGGCGATGTCGGTGTCGATGCCTTTCCAGCGCTCAGGGCGTACCTGGAGCTCGCCCAGCACCTTTCGCCCTACCAGATGAACCCGACCGGCTTGAACCCGATCCGCGGGGTGCTGACGCGGCTGATCGACTTCGGGCGGCTGCGGGATTCCAGGGCTCTGCGGGTATTCATCAGCGCGACGCATGTGCGTACCGGCAAGGTGCGTATCTTCGACAATGCCGAGCTGAGTGTCGAGGCACTGTTGGCGTCCGCCTGCCTGCCTTCCTTGCATCACGCGGTCGAAGTCGAGGGTGAAGCTTACTGGGACGGCGGTTTTTCCGGCAATCCGCCGGTGTTTCCGCTGATCTTCAATTGCCTGCACGCGGATATCCTGGTGGTGATGCTGCAGCCCGTGCACAGCGGCGATCTGCCGGCCAGCGCCGAGGCCATACAGAGACGGCAGATGGAAATCAGCTTCAACAGCGCCTTCCTGCGCGAGATGCGGGCAATTGCCGTGTGCAAAGAGCAGATCAGCAGCGGCTGGTTTCCGTCAGGACGCCTGGAAGCGCGGCTCGAGAAACTCAAGATCCATATCGTCGAAGCCCAACAGCTGATGGAGGAACTCGACGCGGGCAGCCGCTACAACGCGCTGCCTTCATTCCTGCAGATGCTCAAAGAAGAAGGCCGCGCCCATGCCGACGCATGGCTGCACGACAATTACGGCAATATCGGGCAGCGATCCAACGTCGACTTGGTCGGCGTGTTCTGCTGAGACTCGCCGCTCCTTAAAGCCTGGCCTCGATGGCATCGCACAAGGTCTTGATCACCATGATGCGGGCATGCAGCTTGTCATTGGCCGACAGCACGGTCCAGGGCGCGATGGCGGTGCTGGTGCGATCGATCATGTCGCAGGCTGCGTTCTCGTATTCCTGCCATTTCTTGCGATTGCGCCAGTCCTCCTCGGTAATCTTGAAGCGCTTGTAGCCTATCTGCTTGCGCGCCTCAAAACGCTTGAGCTGTTCATCCTTGGTGATGGCCAGCCAGAATTTCGTAACGATGATGCCGTGTTCCACCATCTGCGTTTCGAAATCGTTAATTTCGCCGTAGGCGCGCATCCAATCCACTTCGCTGCACAGGTTTTCGACGCGCTCGACCAGGACCCGGCCGTACCAGGAACGATCGAATATCGCAAAACGGCCTCGCTGCGGCAGCTTCCGCCAGAAACGCCACAGGTACGGTTGCGCTCGCTCCTCGTCGGTCGGTGCGGCGATCGGCACGACCTGGTAGTAGCGGGCGTCCAGTGCCCAGACGACGCGCCGGATGGCGCCACCTTTGCCCGCGGCATCCGATCCTTCGAACACCGCCACCACGCCGTGCTTGGCAAACTTTTTGTGGCGCGACAGCAGATTCAGCCTCCCCTGCAATTTCTCCAGCTCACGGTTGTATTTCTTCTTGCTCAAGGCGGCGCTGTAATCAAGACTGGTGATGATGTTGCGGCCATCCACCGCCGGCGGCAACGGTGGGGCCGGTTGCGCCTTACGGCGTTCCGGCTTATGGTCCAGCCGCTCGCGCACGGTCGCCAGCAACGTATCGCCGACGGTCAGGCTGCGGTAGTTGGGATCCAGACCCTCGACGATCCGCCAAGGGGCGTGGGCGCTGCCCGTGTTGCGCAGGACGCTATCGCAAATCTTCCTGAACTTGTCGTAGATCTTGAAGTGTTCCCATTCCGCCTCGCTGACCCGCCAGCGCGTGTCGGGATCCTTTTCCAGCGCCTTGAGCCGCTTACGCTGCGCTACCTTGGAAAGGTGAAACCAGAACTTCAGGACCAGCGCGCCCTCGTTGGTCAGCATGCGTTCGAATCGCACGATCTCGCCGACCCGCTGATCGAGCTGTGAATCGTCGATCCGGCCCGCGACCTTCTGCAGGATGGGCTCGGTGTACCAGGACCCGAAGAATATCCCGATGCGCCCCTTGGCGGGCAGCGCGCGCCAGAACCGCCACATCCGCGGCCGGCTCAATTCCTCGTCGGTAGGGGCGGGAAACCCCTGGGTCTGGATGTGACGCGGGTCCATCCACTCGTTGAGCAGATTGACCGTCTCGCCCTTGCCGGCACCGTCGACGCCGTTGATGAGGATGACGACCGGAAATCGACTCTGCTCGAGCAGGTCGTACTGGGTATCGAGCAGGCGCATGCGTAGATCCGGTTCGCGTTTCTTGTAGTCGCCATTGCTGACCTTGTGGCCGAGTTCCGCGGATTCAAACATGGTCGCATCTCCCCTGTTGTCGCTTTTTGCAGGACGCTTGGCAGAACGGCGCATCATCGCCGTCGGGCACACTCGTAGTTCTTACCACAAGGCGGGCGATATCGCGACAGGGGGCGCGATATAATCCTTCACTCCTCATGACGGAGGACAAGTTTATGACAAGAATTCCAACCGCTCTGCTGGCACTTGCCTTTTGCTGCGCCTGCCTGGCCGGCCAGCCCGAACCCATAAAACCGGACAGTACTACGCCGCCGGATAAACCGAAGTCCGGCGATTTGGTGCTGCCGCACGACGAAGGCGGCAAGCATTGCGAATGGGCCTGCCTGCGCTGGGAAAAGCAGTGCAACGTCGACCCGCGCGGGGTCTACAAGTGTATGCGTGTCTGCGGCCAGTTCGGCCAGCAATGTGAATGAACCGGCCCGAGTCCATCTCCCCGCGCCCGGACTGGGCCGCCGTCCAGACCGTGCTGCTCGACATGGATGGCACGCTGCTCGACCTGCATTT
>CAYVOU010000267.1:0-3926 GCA_964453295.1 uncultured Gammaproteobacteria bacterium | reverse complement strand
CAGCACCGCCCAGACCCAAATCCAGGCGAACTCAATCATGCGCGTTTCTCCGAGCGCGGCGAACGGGCGAGCACCGCCCGCAGCCATTCCTCGCACAGGCTGAGCAGGCCCTCGCCGTCGATGTCACCGCCACCGCCGTAAGGCGCCGTTGCCAGTGCCTGGCCGATGCCGTTGCGGAAGCGATCGCCGCCCATCTGCCCGTCGAGAAAATCCAGCCAGGCGTTGCCGGTCAGGGCGGCGACGCGGGTGCGCGGGAAACGGCTGATGCAGATGCGACGGAGCAGGACCGACAGGTCGGTCGCGAGGCGGCGGGGGTCGCCGTGCTCGCGGTAGGCCTGCCGCAGGGCCGTCATTTCACGCCGGGCGACGGCCGGCAGGGCGCGACGCCGACGCTCGCGGTAGCGCAGCAGCGACCACACGGCCAGGACCAGCAACAGCAGGGCCAGCAGGCCCCACCAGCCCGGCGCCGGGGGCCACAGCGGCACCGGTGGCGGCAGATGGATATCACGCAGAGGCAGGTCGGCGGGGTTCATGGTTCGTGGCGTGCGGCGCCTTCCCGCGTGGCAAGTCGTCTCATTCAGGCCGTTCGCCGCAGCGTGGGCTGGCCGCGCAGGCTGCGGCGCAGGACCTCCAGCGGGTCTTCGTTGGTCATCGCCGAGATCAGTCGCATGCGGTGGCGGTGGGCCAGGGTTTCGAAATGCAGCCGCCTGGCGGTGAATCGCTGCGCGTAGTCCTGTACCAATGCCGGATCGTCCGTATGCAGGGTCAGGCGCCGTCCGCGTGCATCGCAGAGCGCGTACTGCCCCGGCGGCGGCAGCTGCGCTTCCAGTGGATCGTTGATGAGGCACAGCACCACGTCACTGTGGCGGGCAATGTCGCTTAAGTGTCCGTCGGCCGACTCGAGATCGCGGCCGTCGGTCAGCAGGAACACCAGGCTGCCGGGACGGACGATGCGGCGCAGCTTGGCCAGCGTGTCCAGCGGCTTGTCCAGGGCGGCGGTGCCTACGCTCCGCGGCTGCGCATCCGGCGCGCCCATGTCGGCGAGGGCGCGAAGCAGGTGCAGGACCGAACGCTGCCCGCGCTGCGGTTTGACCTCTTGCTGCGCGGACCGGCCGACCACCCAGCCGCCGACGCGGTCGCCATGTGCCAGCACGCCCCAGGCCAGGATGGCTGCGGCGCGCGCCGCGAAAGCGCTCTTGAACATGCCGCGCGTGGCGAAGAACATCCCCGGCCGGTAATCAACCCACAGCCATACGGGACGTTCCCGCTCCTCGCGAAACACTTTTGTATGGGGTCGGCCGGTGCGCGCGGTCACGCGCCAGTCCAGCGAACGCACGTCGTCGCCGGGCTGGTAGGGGCGGGTCTCGTCGAATTCCATGCCGCGGCCCTTGAAGGGCGAGCGGCTGTTGCCGCTCAGTTCGGCACGGGCGCTGCGCCGCCATTCCGGTAGCTGGCTCGCCTGGATGCGCAGTGCAACCAGCTCGGCGAGGCTGACTGCAACAACGCTGTCGGTCATGGTACGGCGATATGGGCGATCAGTTCGCGGATGAGGCGGTCGCTGGTGACGTTGTCGGCTTCCGCCTCGTAGGTAAGGATCACCCGGTGGGTGAGAACGTCCGGGGCAATGGCCTGGATGTCGTCGGGGGTGACGAAGTCGCGACCCTGCAGCCAGGCGCGGGCGCGGGCGCAGCGATCCAGGGCGATGCTGGCCCGCGGGCTGGCGCCGTACTGCAGCCAGCGCGCGAGCTGCGGACTGTAGACGTCCGGTTCGCGCGTGGCCAGCACCAGGTGCAGGAGATACTGCTGCAGGTTGGCCGCCATGTGCAGGTCCAGGACTTCGCGGCGGGCGGCGAATATCACACTCTGCGGGATCTTCTCGCCGGGGTCCTCGACGGGCACCGGCGTCTTCGCCTCGTCGCGCGCCAGTTCAAGGATGCGGCGTTCCTCTTCCACACCCGGGTAGCCGATACGGACGTAAAGCAGGAAGCGATCGAGCTGCGCCTCGGGCAGCGGATAGGTGCCTTCCTGTTCGATGGGGTTCTGGGTTGCCATCACCAGGAACAGGTCGGGCAGGGGATAGGTCTCGCGGCCGACGCTGATCTGGCGTTCCGCCATCGCTTCCAACAGTGCCGATTGCACCTTCGCGGGGGCGCGGTTGATCTCGTCCGCCAGGATGAGATTGTGGAACAGCGGGCCCTGCTGGAATTTGAAGGAACCGTCCTGCGGGCGATAGATCTCCGTGCCGGTCAGGTCCGCCGGCAGTAGATCCGGCGTGAACTGCACACGGTGGAAGCTGCCTTCGATGCCGTCGGCCACGACCTTGATGGCGCGCGTCTTCGCCAGCCCCGGCGCGCCTTCGACCAGCAGGTGGCCGTCGGCCAGCAGCGCTATCAACAGGCTTTCGACCAGCTTGTCCTGGCCGATGATGCGTCGCTTGATGTAATTGCGCAGGCGCTCGATGTAGGGTCGGACGGTGGCGTCTGAAACCATGCTTTCCGGTGCTGTCATAAAGGATTAACTTGTACCTAATTATTTATAAATAACAATATATTATTGCTTAATATTAATGTGACTTCATTTCCGTCGCCAGCGTATGTCCAGGTGTTGCAGCGTGGCGCGCGGCTGGTCGGTTTACGGTAACGCAATCGTCCTGCCTGTCTTCGTGCCTGTGCGACCGTCGCGACGGCAGGCATTCGAGCGCATTGCCGACAGGCGGGCCAATGCCGCATAACGGCCAATCTATCACATCGCACCGGACTGCCGTTGTTGAGACTGCGCCTCGCGCAACGGGTTCAATTACCACAACGATCACAACGCGTTCGCCGCACGCGCCGCCCCGCGTGGGGGCGGATATCGTGGTTTGATACGGCGGTGTCTGTCGTAGGCCGGGGTGAACGCAGGTGAACCCCCGCAGGGCGGGGCACTGTGGCGGTGCGGCGCAGGGTGCGGGTGAGCGTAGCGAATCCCACCATTCAACAACCGCCAGCACTAATTGCGGTTGTAGACGTCCTCGAAACGGACGATGTCGTCCTCGCCGAGGTAGGGGCCTGACTGCACTTCGATCAGCTCCAGCGGTATGGTGCCGGGATTCTCGAGGCGATGCCGGACGCCCAGCGGAATGAAGGTCGACTGGTTTTCGCTCAACAGGAAAACCTCATCGCCGCGCGTCACCCGCGCCGTCCCTTTGACGACGATCCAGTGCTCGGCGCGATGGTGATGCATCTGCAGCGACAGCTTGCCACCGGCCTTGACCACGATGCGTTTCACCTGGAAGCGATCGCCCTGGTCGACACCCTCGTAGCTGCCCCAGGGTCGGTGGACGCGCGAATGACTCAGCCGTTCCTCGCGGCCCTGCACCTTCATCCATTCCACCACCCGCTTGACCGCCTGCGAGTGGGCCTTGGGCGCGACCATGACGGCGTCGGGCGTCTCGACGATGATCATGTCGTCACAGCCGAGCGCAACCACCATGCGGTGCTGGGAATGGATCAGGCTGTTGTGCGATTCCAGCGCATACACGTCGCCATGGATCGCGTTGCCCGATTCATCGTGATCGGACACCTCCCAGAGGCTGGACCAGGCGCCGACATCGGACCAGCCGGCGCGCATCGGCACGACCACGGCCTCGAATCCCGTGTCCCCGGTGACCTTTTCCATCACGGCGTAGTCGACGGAATCGCTGGGGCAGGCGCTGAACGAATCCTTGTCGAGGCGCTGGAAATCGCCGTCCTGCCTCGACAACGACAAAGCCTCCTCGGATGTGGAGGCGATTTCCGGATGAAACTCGCGGATGGCTTTGAGCCACACCGAGGCCTTCATCATGAAAATACCGCTGTTCCAGAGGAATTCGCCGGATTCGAGGTAGCCTTCGGCCGTTTGCTGGTCCGGCTTTTCGACGAACTTCAGGATCCGGCGGACATCGCCGC
>CAYVOU010000266.1:0-3930 GCA_964453295.1 uncultured Gammaproteobacteria bacterium | reverse complement strand
GGACCGTCGCCGCGCGACAGCGAGCAGCTAACCAACGAGCTGCGGACCCTGTTGCGGAATGCGGATATCCCGGGACCTTACGTGCTGGTCGGCCACTCCTTCGGCGGCTACATCGCACAGTTGTTCGCGAAGCGGTTTCCGACGCTGACCGCGGGCGTCGTACTGGTCGACTCCTCGCACCCGGAGCAGGTGCAGCGTTACCTCGCGCCGCCGATCGGCATCAACACGGCGCCGTCGCCCAATTCCACGTTCGTCAGCTTCAAGGGGCCGCCGCAGGTGCCGGCGCATATGCCCGCGAAACTCGCTTCAACGGCTTTGTGGTTGTTGTCGCAATCCAAGGATCGCTACGCAGTTGCCGAGGAATACATGAATTTCCGGCGCAGCGCCGCTGAAGTCGAAGATGCCGGACCGATGCCGCCGATACCGCTCATGGTGGTGACCCGGGGCCTGAGGGAATGGAAGCCGGATAACAGTGCCAGGATGGGCAAGCTGGTCGAGGATCTATGGCGTCGGCTGCAGGACGAACTAGCCAGCGAGAGTCCGCGATCCGCCCACATCGTTGCCAATCACAGCGGCCATCACATCCATCTGGATCAGCCGCAACTGGTCGCGGACGCGATTTCCATGATCGTGGATTTTGCCCGCCCGCGTGTCCCCGGCCCGCTGGAGAATGGCCCGCTTGCGTCGACCTGGCTGGCATTCAATGGCGGAACCTGGCTCAGCGATCGCCTGCACGTCAACAACGAAGCGCCGCCGGCAGCGATGCTGACCGCCACGCTGTTTACGCACGCCGGCCACATCGCCGGACGCGCCAATCCCGCCTGGCAGCGGATCGGCTACTGGGAAGGGCTGGCCATGCATTAAAAATGTCCCGGCCGGAAGGGCATCCACCCGGGCGTTTTTATTTCAAGGTTGGCATTGCGTATTCGGCGCCGCCTTGCGGGTCCGCCGGCCAGCGCGCGGTGACTGTCTTGAGCCGGGTGTAGAAACGCACGCCGTCCATGCCGTGCATGTGCTGGACGCCGAAAAGCGAACGCTTCCAACCGCCAAAAGAGTGAAACGCCATGGGCACGGGAATGGGAACGTTGATCCCGACCATGCCTGCTTCGATGGCGTGACTGAAACGGCGGGCGTTGCCGCCGCTACGGGTGAAGATAGCGGTGCCGTTCCCGAATTCATGCCGGTTGATCAGCGCGATCGCCGCGTCCAGATCCGGCACCCGTACCACGCACAGCACCGGTCCAAATATTTCCTCACGATAAATGCGCATATCCTCGCGCACGTGGTCGAACAGGCAGCCGCCGAGATAAAATCCGTTTTCATGGCCGGCCACCCGGAAGCCGCGGCCGTCGACACGCAAGGTTGCGCCTTCCTCCACACCCAGATCGACGTAGCGACTGACCCGGTCCCGATGCGCCCCGGTAACCAAAGGCCCCATTTCCACGCCGGGCTGCGTACCCGGCCCGATTTTCAGCGCCCGCACTTTCGGTGCCAGCTTTTCGATTAGCGCATCCCCGGCGTCGCCTACGGCGACCGCCACCGATATCGCCATACACCGCTCACCCGCAGACCCGTAGGCGGCGCCCATCAGGGCATCCGTTGTGAAGTCAAAATCCGCGTCGGGCATGACCACCATGTGATTCTTTGCACCCCCGAGCGGTTGCACCCTTTTGCCTTGGCGGCTGCCCTCCGTGTAGATGTATTCAGCAACCGGCGTCGAACCGACGAAGCTGACTGCGGCGACGCGAGGATCTGCAAGCAGCCCCTCCACTGCTTCCTTGTCGCCATTGAGAACGTTGAAGACGCCGTCGGGCAGGCCGGCCTCAGTAAGCAGTTCCGCCAGTCGCAGCGGACAGGACGGATCGCGTTCGGAAGGTTTCAACACGAACGTATTGCCGCAGGCGATCGCAATGGGGAACATCCACATCGGGACCATCGCCGGAAAGTTGAACGGGGTGATACCGGCGCAGACACCTACCGGCTGGCGTATGGACCAGCTGTCCACGTCGCTGCCTACCGCTTCGCTGAACTCGCCCTTCAGCAGTTGCGGGATCCCGGAGGCGAACTCTACAACCTCCAGTCCGCGGGTCAGTTCACCGCGCGCGTCGCTCAACACCTTGCCGTGCTCGGCGGTGATGAGTCCCGCCAGTTCGTCGGCATGCGCTTCGACCAGTTGCTTGAAGCGAAACAGCACACGCGCCCTGTTAAGTGGCGTGACCGCCGACCAGGCGGGCAGTGCCGCAGCGGCCACCGCGACCGCCTCGCTGGTGTCCTCCGCCCCCGCCATCGCCAGTTCGGCCGTCGCTACGCCGGTCGCGGGATTGAAAACGGTGCCGCGGCGCCCGCCGCCGGCCGTGTGGCGGCCGCCGATGTAGTGACCCAGTTGCCGTATCGTTTGACTGTCCAAGTTGCACCTATTGGTTGAGCGACGTTTCTGCGTCGACATAGGGAAGGTCCAACGCTTTCGCCACTGCATTGCAGGTGACCTTGCCGTCATGGACGTTGAGGCCGTTGCGCAAATGCGGATCGTCGGTGCAGGCCTGCCTGAAGCCCTTGTCGGCGAGGGCCAGGGCGAAAGGCAGCGTGGCGTTGTTGAGCGCGAAGGCCGAGGTGCGCGCGACCGCGCCGGGCATGTTGGCAACGCAGTAGTGCACGATGCCGTCGACGACGTAGGTCGGATCGGCGTGCGTGGTGGGCCGGCTGGTCTCGAAGCAGCCGCCCTGGTCGATGGAGATGTCCACCAGCACCGAACCCGGGCGCATCTTTTTCAGAAGCTTGCGGTTTATCAGGCGCGGCGCCGCCGCACCGGGTACCAGCACCGCGCCGATCACCAGGTCGGCGTCCACCACCGCCTCTTCGATCGCATGCACGGTGGCGAATTGGGTATATAGTTTGGAGCCGAAAATCTCGTCCAGTTCCTTGAGCCGGTCCAGCGAACGATCAATCACCATCACGTTCGCTTCCATTCCCATCGCCATGCGCGCCGCATTCGTGCCGGCCACGCCCCCGCCCAGGATCACCACCCGCGCCGGCGGTACGCCCGGAACGCCGCCGAGCAGAATGCCGGACCCGCCGGATTCTTTCTCCAGGCAGTGCGCGCCCACCTGCACCGACATGCGTCCTGCTACCTCGCTCATCGGTGCGAGCAAGGGCAGGCCGCCGCGTGAGCTGGTCACCGTTTCATAGGCGATGGCGGTGCAGCGGGATTTGATCAGCGCTTTCGCCTGCTTCGGATCGGGTGCGAGATGCAGATAGGTGAACAGGAGCTGGTTCCGGCGCAGCATCCGGCATTCCTCCGGTTGCGGTTCCTTGACCTTGACGATCATTTCCGCCCTGGCGAACATGTCGGCCGCCGATCGGGCGATCGACGCGCCGACCTTGCGGTAGGCCTTGTCGTCGAAGCCGATGCCAAGACCGGCACCGCTTTGCACCAGCACACTGTGGCCGTGGTGAACCATTTCACGGACCGCCGCGGGCACCAGTCCGACCCGGTATTCGTGGGTTTTGATCTCTTTCGGGACGCCGATCAGCATGCTGTTCTCCGTCTGAAGTGTCGGTGATCTCAGGGCGATGCCCGGGTCTGGACCCTGGGATCAGGCGCAATCGCGGATAGCGGCCGCGAGTATCGAGAAGATCTGATCGATCTGCGCCTCTTCGATGATCAGCGGCGGTGACACGGCGACGACATCGCCACTCGCGCGTACCAGCAGGCCGTTTTCGAAGCACTTCACGAAGATGTCATAGGCACGGGCGCCGGGACGATCGGCGACCGGGGCAAATTCGACGGCGCCGATCAGGCCTACATTGCGCAGGTCGACGATGTGCGGCAGCCCCTTCAGGGCGTGCACGCGTTCTTCCCAGTAGCCCGACAACGCCGCGGCGCGGGTGAACAGGCCTTCCTGTTCATAGATGTCCAGCGCCGCCAGGGCG
>CAYVOU010000265.1:0-3932 GCA_964453295.1 uncultured Gammaproteobacteria bacterium | reverse complement strand
CGCGAGATCCGCGTGCCCGGCGCCAACCGTCTCTGGTACGTGGCCGACGGGTTCGGCGCCGGCCTGAGCCTGGACGACCTCTATGACCTGAGCCGCATCGATCCCTGGTTCCTGGCCCAGATCGAGGAACTGGTCCGCGAGGAGGCCGACATCAAGGCCCAGGGGTTCAGCGCGCTGACGGCGCCGCGATTGTTGCAGTTGAAACGCAAGGGCTTTTCCGATCGACGCTTGGCCAAGTTGACCGGCACGAGTGAGCAATCGGTGCGCCGGCTGCGCGCCGATCTGGGTGTGCACCCGGTCTACAAGCGCGTCGATTCCTGCGCGGCCGAGTTTCGCGCCAGCACGGCTTACATGTATTCGACCTACGAGGAAGAATGCGAGGCGGAGCCGGGCGATCGCGACAAGATCATGGTATTGGGGGGCGGCCCGAATCGCATCGGCCAGGGCATCGAGTTCGATTATTGCTGCGTGCAGGCGGCGATCGCGCTGCGTGCCGCCGGCTACGAAGTGATCATGGTCAACTGCAATCCGGAGACGGTCTCCACCGACTACGATACCTCCGATCGCCTCTATTTCGAGCCGCTGACCCTCGAAGACGTCCTCGAAATCATCCGCGTCGAGCAGCCCAAGGGGGTCATCGTCCAGTACGGCGGCCAGACGCCGCTGAAGCTGGCACGACCGCTGTACGAGGCCGGCGCGCCCATCATCGGCACCACGCCGGACTCCATCGACATCGCCGAGGACCGCGAACGGTTCCAGCAGTTACTGGTGCGCCTCAACCTCAAGCAGCCCCCCAACCGCACCGTGCGCCGTGCCGACGAGGCGGCGGCGCTGGCGCGTGATATCGGCTATCCGCTGGTCGTGCGCCCGTCCTACGTGCTGGGCGGCCGCGCGATGGAGATCGTCTACAACGAGGAGGATCTCCTGCGTTACATGAACGAGGCGGTGGCCGTTTCCAACGAATCTCCCGTCCTGCTGGATCATTTCCTCGACCGCGCCATCGAGGTGGACGTCGACTGCATCTGCGACGGCCAGGACGTACTGATCGGCGGCATCATGGAGCATATCGAGGAGGCCGGCATTCACTCCGGCGATTCGGCCTGTTCGTTGCCGCCGCACAGCCTGTCGCCCGGCCTGCAGGCGGTGCTCAAGCAGCAGGTGACGCAGATGGCCAAGGCACTGAATGTCGTCGGCCTCATGAACACCCAGTTTGCCATCCAGGGCCAGGACATCTACGTGCTGGAGGTCAATCCCAGGGCTTCCCGTACCGTGCCGTTCGTGTCCAAGGCCATCGGCATCTCGCTCGCTCGCGTGGCCGCTTTGTGCATGGCGGGGCGGACGTTGGCGCAGCAGGGGATCACGCAGGAGCGCATACCGAGCTATTATTCAGTGAAGGAGGCGGTGTTCCCCTTCGTGAAATTTCCGGGCGTCGATCCGTTGCTGGGGCCGGAGATGAAGTCCACCGGCGAAGTCATGGGCGTCGGCCGCAGTTTCGGCGAGGCGTTCTACAAGGCGCAACTGGCCGCGAACGCCGAATTGCCGCGCGGCGGCCGGGCTTTCATCAGCGTGCGGGATCAGGACAAGGTCCAGGCGGTGGACATCGCGCGCCGGCTCACGGAGTTCGGTTTCGAGATCGTGGCCACGCGCGGTACGGCGGCGGCCTTGAACGCCGCGGGCGTGGCGTGCCAGCCTGTCAACAAAGTATTGGAAGGGCAGCCGCACATCGTCGACATGATTAAGAACGACGCGATCAGTCTGATCGTGAATACCACCGAAGGCAAGCAGGCGATCGCCGATTCGTTCACGATCCGCCGCTCGGCCCTGCAGCGCAAGGTCGCCTACACGACCACCATGGCCGGTGCGCTGGCGGCGGTGCTGGCGCTGTCGGAGCAGGGGGCAGGGCGCGTCAATCGCCTGCAGGAACTGCATCAGGAGTTTGCGACATGAACAAATCACCGATGACCGTGGAAGGCGCACAGAAGCTGCGCGAAGAACTTCAGCGTCTGAAGACCGTGGAACGTCCGCGTATTATCCAGGCCATCGCCGAGGCGCGCGCACATGGCGATCTGAAGGAAAACGCCGAATATCACGCCGCGCGCGAACAGCAGGGCTTCATCGAGGGCCGCATCGCCGAGATCGAGGGCAAGCTGTCCTTTGCCGAGATCATTGACGTGCGCACGCTGCCCACCAGTGGCAAGGTCGTGTTCGGCGCCACTGTTGAAATCATCCACTGTGAAAGCGGCGACGAAGTGCGCTATCGCATCGTCGGCGAGGACGAGGCCGACATCCAGGCGGGCCGGATTTCGATCCGCTCACCCATCGCCCGGGCCTTGATCAACAAGGAAGAGGGCGATGTGGTGTCGGTCGAGGCGCCCGGGGGGCGCATTGAATATGAGATCGTCGCCATCCTGTACGTATGACCGCGGTAGCTTGCACGAACGCCGTTGACGCGCCAACTGCCGCCGCGTGCGGCGGTGTGCAACGCCCTTTCACTGACCGGCATTTCCTAAAGCACCATGGCCAAAACCGCGAGTAGTAAACGCTGGCTGCGGGAACATCACTCGGATCGCTATGTCCAAAAGGCAAAGAGTGAAGGTTACCGTTCGCGCGCGGCCTACAAGCTGCTTGAGATCCAGGAGCGCGACCGGCTGTTCAAGCCGGGAATGACGGTACTGGATCTCGGCGCGGCGCCGGGCGGCTGGAGTCAGGTCGCACGGAAGCTGGTCGGGGACCGCGGCACGGTCATCGCCAGTGACATCCTCCCCATGCCCTCCATCGCCGGCGTGGCCTTCGTCCAAGGAGACTTCAGCGAGGCCGAAGTAATCGAGCAGGTCCTGCAGGCGTTGGGTGAATGCAAAGTAGACCTTGTTTTGTCGGACATGGCCCCCAATATGAGTGGAGTGAAGGCCGTCGATCAGGCCAGGCACATGTATCTCGCCGAATGTGCCTGCGAGTGCGCCTGCAAGTCCTTGAAAGTTGGCGGCAGTTTTCTTGCGAAGCTGTTTCACGGCGAGGGTTTCGACGAATACCTCAGGGATTTGAGGCAGAAGTTCGACAAGGTTCATGTGCGAAAGCCCAAAGCCTCCCGCGGGCGCTCCAGCGAGGCCTATGTGCTCGCCAGGGGCTATAGTGTATAGTGCTAAACAGCGGGTTTAAGTGAGGTAAGGCATTGAACGATATGGCCAGAAATCTTCTGTTGTGGGTGATCATCGCGCTGGTGCTGATGCTGGTGTTCAACAACTTCGGCGTGCACCACGGAGCCGGCGGTCCCATCCCGTATTCGCAGTTCATTTCCGATGTGAAAGCCGGCCGTGTCGACGATGTGGTGATCCAGGACGGGGCCGCCATACAGGGCAAGACGGTCGACGGTGTGAACTTCGTCACCTATAGCCCGGAAACCAATAATGCCGCGATGATTGGGCTGCTGCTCGATCACAACGTGCGCATCAATGCGCAGCCGCCGTCTCAGCAGAGCATCCTCACACAGATTTTCATATCCTGGTTCCCGATAGTGCTCATCATCGGCGCCTGGATATTCATCATGCGGCAGATGCAGGGCGGCTCGGGCGGCCGTGGCGCACTATCTTTCGGCAAGAGCCGGGCGCGACTATTGAGCGACGATCAGGTGCGGGTCACCTTCGCCGACGTGGCCGGCGTCGACGAGGCCAAGGAGGAAGTCAGCGAACTGGTCGAGTTCCTGCGCGACCCGGCCAAATTCCAGAAGCTTGGCGGCAAGATCCCGCGCGGCGTGCTGATGGTAGGCCCGCCCGGCACCGGCAAGACCTTGCTGGCCAAGGCGATTGCCGGCGAGGCCAAGGTGCCGTTCTTCACGATTTCCGGTTCCGACTTCGTTGAGATGTTCGTCGGCGTCGGCGCCTCGCGCGTGCGCGACATGTTCGAGCAGGCCAAGAAGAACGCGCCCTGCATCATCT
>CAYVOU010000264.1:0-3934 GCA_964453295.1 uncultured Gammaproteobacteria bacterium | reverse complement strand
TACGTTTTCACATTATCTCATGCGAATTCAGCGTAGCCGTCGTGATTGACCGGGTGTCTATAAATCATTGGACAGCAGCAATGCCCGCTCAACTTCAGGATACACGAAATATCCGCGCCTCTTACTCCGCAGCATCGACGGGCGCAAGCGGGTGTGTTTGCACCGGCCGCATCCGCCACACCGCTCGACCGGCCCCGCGGGCGAACCATAAGTCATTGCTATAACAAAGGAAATACGTAGGTCTTGGGCTGGCGCGACTGATGCTGCATTGCGGGATAAAGATTCGGCCGAAAGCGGCACTAGGGAGGTGTTACCACACGGAGGAGTCGGCCTTGAAGCGTTTGGTCTCAGTGCTCATTGTGGTGTCATTGCAGGGCGCGTCCGTATTGACCGTGGCATTGGCGGACACCGTGACGATGTCACCGATTACCGCCCGATGGACCGTCGGAATCGATGGTTGGATGCAGGGGTCGGCTGGTGCGGACATGCCCCCCGTCGTCGCATACGTGCCCCGGCGGATGCCTGACCCAAACGTGTTGAGCCCGCAGGCGTTGAGGATCCGCCTTTCCAGCCTGGTTTCCCCATGACACTGCTGGCAGCACCTGCGACGGTCGCGTGCTGCGTACGCCGTTACCGCCGCCGGCGCGCCCTTGCTGGCCGCCGTGCTCGCCGGTCTGATTTCCCTGAAATGGTTTGAACGCTGAAACGCTGAGATGGCGCCGGTGATTTATCGTATCGCCGGTCGTGTCGGGTGTTCGTTGCGCCGCTTGGCGCGCTGGTAAAGTCGCGCGGTTTTGTCGCCGGTGGCGGTCACTGGCGAGAGCCAGGACAATTTGCGCGCCTGGCGGTTGAAACGGCGTGCCTCGATCGGTGCCTGCGCGACGGCTTCGTAGACCTGGCGCAGTTCGTCCAGGGTGAACCGTGGCGGCAACAGTGCCAGGGCCGCCGATGACGTTTCCAGCCGGAACGCAAGGTGTCGGCGCGCCAGGCGCATCAGCTCGCGATGATCAAAGGCCAGCCTGGGCGGACGGTGGGCCGGGAACCAGCCGACGGCGCCGGCATCGTCGCCGGCCACGGGCTGTACTTTGCCCGCCCGCACCAGCCCCATATGCAGGATCGATATGTTTCGCTCCCGCGGATCACGTCCGGGTTTGCCCGCCGCGTGGAACTGCTCCAGTACTACCCCGCGAACGCCGGTCTCCTCCGCCAGTTCGCGCTCGCAGCAGGCCCGCAAGTCTTCATCCATTTCCAGAAAGCCGCCCGGAAAGGCCCACATGCCCTTGAACGGCGGGTTGCGGCGCTGGATCAGCAGCACCTCCAGGCGCGCGTCCCGGACGGTAAAGACGACCGCGTCAGTCGCGACCGCGGGATGGGGGAAGCGGTATTTGTAGGCCATCTTGGCGGCACCGCGTCCTCACCGGCACGCGTGCCAGTGAGGGCGGGCGGAAAAGCGTGAGACTGCTTCAGGCGATCTTTTCACCGACTGTGCCGACCGGTTTGCGCAGCTTGATGTGCAGCTCGCGCAACTGCTGTTCGCCGGCCTCGGATGGGGCGCCGGTCAGCGGGCAGGCCGCCGTCTGGGTCTTGGGGAAGGCGATCACGTCACGTATGGAAGCCGCACCGGCCATCAGCATGACGATGCGGTCCAGGCCGAAGGCAATGCCACCGTGCGGGGGACAGCCGTAGCGGAATGCCTCCAGCAGGAAGCCGAATTTCTCCGCCGCGGCTTCCTCGTCGATGCCCAGGAGGGTGAAAACCGTCTGCTGCAGAACCTGGTTGTGGATACGGATGGAACCCCCGCCGATCTCCGAGCCGTTGAGGACCATGTCGTAGGCCTTGGCAACGGCTTCCCCGGGCGAGGCTTCCAGCGCGAGCGGGTCGAGATTGGCCGGCGAGGTGAACGGGTGATGCATGGGATCCCAGCGCTTTTCGTCCTTGTTCCACTCGAACATGGGGAAATCGACCACCCAGACCGGGCGCCAGCCATCCTCGATCAGCCCGAGGTCCTGGCCCAGCCTGACCCTCAGGTTGCCCAGCGCATCGTTGACCACCTTGTTTTCGTCGGCGCCGAAGAAGATCAGATCGCCGGTGGCGGCGCCGGTGCGCTCCAGGATGCCGGCAACGGCCTCGTCGGGCAGGAACTTGAGTATGGGCGACTGCAGGCCGTCGCGGCCGGCGGCGAGGTCGTTGACCTTGATGTAGGCCAGGCCCTTGGCGCCGAACTGGGCGACGTGCGCGGTGTAGTCGTCGATCTGTTTGCGGGAGAGTTTTTCGCCACCCTGCGGCACGCGCAGCGCCGCGATGCGATGCCCCGGCTCGTTTGCGGCCTTGGAGAAGACTTTGAAATCCACGCTCTTCAGCAGGTCGCTGATCTCCACGAGTTCCAGCGGCACGCGCAGGTCCGGGCGGTCGGAGCCATAGCGCGAAACCGCTTCGGCGTGCGACATGCGCGGGAAGGGATCGGCCAGGTCGACGCCGATCGCATCCTTGAACAGGGTGCGTACCAGACCCTCCATCAGGCCGGTGATCTCGGGCACGTCGAGGAAGCTGGTCTCGATGTCGAGCTGGGTGAACTCCGGCTGCCGGTCCGCGCGCAGGTCTTCGTCGCGGAAACAGCGCGTGATCTGGTAGTAGCGATCCATGCCCGCCATCATCAACAGCTGCTTGAACAACTGGGGAGACTGCGGCAGCGCGAAGAACTTGCCGTCGTGGGTGCGGCTCGGCACCAGGTAGTCGCGCGCGCCTTCCGGCGTGGCCTTGGTCAGCATCGGCGTCTCGACCTCGATGAAGCCGTGATCGTCCAGGTAATTTCGCATGATGCGAGCCACCTTGGCGCGCAGCATCAGGTTGTTCTTCATGTATTCGCGGCGCAGGTCGATGTAGCGGTACTTGAGCCGCGTCTCCTCGTGGATCATCTCATCGTCGATCTGGAAGGGCAGGGCGTCGGCCGGATTCAGCACTTCCACGAATTTCGCCAGCACCTCGATTTCGCCGGTGGAGATGCCGGGATTCTCGGTGCCGGCCGGCCGCCGGCGGACGCGGCCCTGGATCCGCAGCACGAACTCGTTGCGAACGCGCTCGGCGATGGCGAAGCTCTCCGCAGCGTCCGGATCGAACACCGTCTGCACGCGGCCGGTGCGATCGCGCAGGTCGATGAATATGACGCCGCCGTGGTCGCGGCGATGGTGTACCCAGCCGCAGAGGGTGACGTCCTGATCCAGTTGAGATGCGGTGACCTCACCGCAGTAATGGCTGCGCATACTGACCTCGATTTGAAAATGACGTCCGCGCCGCGCGACGACCGCCCGCACGGGGGGCCGCTTTTCCTGAAGTGCCTGGCGACGCGGGCTTGAGGGCGGGAATGTTACGGGCACGTCCGGCGGCGCGCAACGGATTTGTGGCTGCGCGCCCGCCGGCCCGTCAGCCTGCGGAGGCCTTGCCTTTGGACTTCTTGCCGTCGCTGTCCTTGGCCGCGGCTTTCTTGGTGTCCTTGTCGGCCTTTTCCCCGGCCGGCTTTGCCTCGCCGGTCTTGTCGGTATCGGCCTTCTTCTCGGTGTCCTTGTCTTTCTTGGCGCCACCCTTGTCGCGGAAGTCGGTGACGTACCAGCCGGTGCCCTTCAGCACGAATCCGGTCGCGGAGACGACTTTTTTCAACGTCCGGCGCTTGCACTCGGGGCACTGCTTCAGCGGTGGGTCCTTGATCGACTGCATTGCCTCGAGCTGGTGATGGCAGCTTGAACACACGTACTCGTAAATCGGCATAACCTCATCCTTCTGCTGGAGTCCAAAACCGCGATGAACATGGGGGGTGCAAGGGAAAAAATCAAGTCCGTTCGCCATTTGGCGCGGCAGTCGCGGGCTGGCGCAAGGGTTTTCCCAAACCTGCGGCTGCGGTATCATCGCCGCCTTTCGACGTATCTCCCACCGTACGGGC
>CAYVOU010000263.1:1375-3939 GCA_964453295.1 uncultured Gammaproteobacteria bacterium | reverse complement strand
ACCGCGCCCGCCAGGAGATTGACCAAATCTTCGACTACCAGCTTCGGCAACAAGCGTTATCGTTGCGCGATCGCGCCTTCTCGCCGGCGAACGCACTGAACATCCGCCCGGCTCCGGACCAGACCGTGGTGATCCAGGTTTGGGATGGCAGCGGGACGCGCCTTTATCTCTCCCATCGTTCCCAACCGCTGCCGCGGACCAAGGAGTTGGGCTATGCCAACGTCAATTCCAACGGCGAGGATTGGCGGGTATATGCCGTGGCGGTGGGGCAGGAGGTGATCCAGGTCGCCCAGCCGCTGCACATACGCCGGGCGATGGCCACGGAAGCCGCCCTGCGCATCCTGATCCCCATCGTCGCCGTCCTGCCTTTCCTCGCCTTGATCATCTGGTGGCTGGTGGGCCGCGGTCTGCGTCCGCTCAACAGCCTGGGGCAGGCACTGGCGCAGCGCGACACCAACGCCATTGAACCGATCCGCGTCCATCCGTTGCCAGAGGAGGCCCGCCCCATGGTCGACGCCCTCAACGGGTTGCTGGGGCGACTGGGACAGGTGCTGGAAATGCAGCGACAGTTTACGGCCGACGCGGCCCACGAACTGCGCACGCCGCTGACGGCGCTGAAACTGCAGGCGCAGTTGCTGGAACGCGCCGACTCGTCCGAGGATCGTAGCGAGGCGCAGAAAGCGCTCAAGTCCGGCATCATGCGCGCTACGCACCTGGTCGAGCGCATGCTGACCCTGGCGCGGCTGGAGCCGGAGGCCGTCAAGGCGTCCTTCACGCCGGTGGCGCTTGGCGAACTGGCAGCATCGGCCGTGGAGGAGGCGATGGTGATTGCCCGCGACAAGTCCATCGAGATTACCCTGCAGCGCGATCCCGCCGCTGTCGTGAATGGGCATCGCGCCGGTCTCAATACCCTTGTTACCAACCTGCTGGATAACGCAGTGCGCTATACGCCGTCCGGCGGCCGTATCGAGGTCGCGACGATTGCGCGCGATGGCGAAGCGATCCTGGAAGTGACCGACACCGGCCCCGGGATCCCCGCATCCGAGCGTGACCGGGTCTTCGATCGCTTTTATCGTCTGCCGGGCGCCGTCGCCCAGGGCAGCGGCCTGGGACTTGCCATTGTCAGGCGCGTCGCCGATCTGCATGGCGCGGCCGTCATGCTGAACGACAACCCCTTCGGAACGGGGCTGCGCGTGCGCATCGTGTTTCCGGCCTACCAGCATCCGCAATCCTGAATTCCGCTCGCCGCTCTCCCGACAACCATGTCGCGGATTTCTCGCCCTTAAGGTTCACTTAAGTCGGCGCCACTAACTTTATCCGCCATGGCGAGCGAGCGCGCCCGCCGCGTCTATCCCACTTTGATGGAGGAGCATGAGCTATGAGCACAATGACACCTGGACGTACTGCCGTCGCCGCCGCGGTCGTACTCGCGATGGCCGGATTCATTCCCTATCACTTCCACGCGACCCGCGACGCGCACGCTGAAATCGTGCCGGCGGCGGCTGGCGAGAACATTGTCACCGGTCTCCCGGACTTCACCCGCCTGGTCAAGCAGGCGGCGCCCGCCGTCGTCAGCGTACACATCAGCGAGATGGAGCACACCGGCTTCCAGGGCAAGCCACCCTGGATGGATCCCAACAACCCGCTGTCGCAGTTCTTCCGCCAGTTCGGGTTTCCCAACGGCAAGTTCTATTTCTACGGGCCGGGCAACAACGGCGAGAGGAAGATTACCGGCGAAGGTTCGGGTTTCATCATCAATCCCAACGGTTACATCCTTACCAACGCCCATGTCGTCGACGGTGCGGACGACGTGACCGTCGAGTTGAACGACAAGCGTTCGATGAAGGCCAAGGTTATCGGTGTCGACAAGAAGAGTGACATCGCCGTACTGAAAATCAACGCACATAATCTGCCGACGCTGAAGATTGGCAATTCGGATCAGCTCGAGGCCGGGCAGTGGGTCGTGGCCATCGGCTCGCCGTTCGGTCTTGAACACACCGTGACCGCAGGCATCGTCAGCGCCAAGTCCCGCACGCTGGCCGACAGCGGCTATGTGCCGTTCATCCAGACCGACGTGCCAATTAACCCGGGCAACTCGGGCGGCCCCTTGCTCAACATGAAAGGTGAAGTCGTCGGCATCAATTCGCAGATCTACAGCCGCAGCGGCGGTTACATGGGATTGTCGTTTTCGATCCCGGTGAACTTCGCCATGAATATCGAGAATCAACTGCTCGCACACGGCAAGGTCACGCGCGGGCGCCTCGGTGTCTCGGTGCAGAGCATCAACCAGGATCTCGCCGACTCCTTCGGTCTCAAATCACCGCAGGGGGCGCTGGTCAACCAGGTTCAGGACAACACGCCTGCCAGCCGTGCCGGCATCGAACAGGGCGACATCATTACCAGCGTTGACGGCAAGCCCGTGACCGATTCGGCCGAACTGGCCCGGACCATCGCCAATATCCAGCCAGGCAAGAGCGCCGAGGTCCAGGTCCTGCGCAACGGCGACGAGAAGGAGTTCAACGTGAAAATCGGTACCATGCCTTCCGATAAGGAACTGGCCAGCA
>CAYVOU010000263.1:0-1365 GCA_964453295.1 uncultured Gammaproteobacteria bacterium | reverse complement strand
GTTCCGGAAATGGCAACAGCGGCCGGCTGGGCGTGGTGGTGAGTCCGGTCAATGGCGAGGATGGCGGCCACGGCCTGTTGGTTCAGGAGGCAAGCGGTGCCGCGGCCGACTCCGGTATCCGGCCGGGCGACGTGATCCTGGCCATCAACAGCAAGCCGGTGTCGACGCCGGATCAGCTGCGTCACCTGATTGGCAAGGCTGGCAAGCACATCGCGTTGTTGGTCAAGCGCAAGGACATGGAGGTGTATGTGCCGGTCGACCTCGGCTAATAGGTCTCCCCTCCTTATAACTAGGGCGTGGCGGTGAACCGTCGCGCCCTTTTCTTTGAAACAGCCCGGATGATTGATACCGCAGGGCTTTAACCCGCGGACCCATTTCATCAGGGGTTTCAATGCAATAGCGGTGGTCGCAAGACAACGCCAGCACCCGCGCCGTAATTCTGGTAACCTGTCAGACACAGATCCTTCTTTTCCGGCAGAGATCCAGGGGTCAGAACGACCCGGCGCGATACTCAAAGCACGATGCCGGCCGCTTACGTCAGACCTCATCGAATCCCCTGTCCGTCGACGACAGGTGAGTTCGCTCACAGAATCTATTGGAGAACTGCAATCATGCGCAAGCGTTCGAAAGACGCGAAAGACTGGCGGGCGACCCCAGAAAAGATGGACGAACGGATCAACCGCCTTCGGACTGCCCAAGACTGCGAGATCTTTTCAAAAAACGTCACCGCCCTGGGTTTCCCTGAACTCGCAAGCAGGGCCGAACGCCGTGGCGTCGAGTTGCAGGCCGCCACGCACGAGGTCAAGGACGCGACGGAGCGGGCGGCGTTCGAAGCGGTGTATGCCTACGAACTGGCCCTGCGCAAGCACACGGGCAACAAGAAGTCCCGCGCCACCGGCATCTGGAACATGGTGAGGCGCCATGGCATCGTGGAAACGATACAGCGATCCGTGAATGCCGCTCCGGACCTTGGCCGCTACACGACACTGAAGGCAATCGGCATGCAGGATCTCGCTTTCGAATCGATCGTGGTCAACCACCGGGACGAATTCGCGGCGAGCACCGTGGAAAAGGCGTCGGCGCGCCTGGCGGAGTGGGTCGGCCCCGAGTAGTCGTCGCTATCGTCGTCCAGAGGCAGCGGCGACGGGTCGGTGCCGGGAACACAATGATGGCGATCGCCGCCGGTCGTCGGTCTTCGCTGCTCAGGTGTTGCCGGGCAGAGGCGGAACCAGCGCCCGCAAGGCGGATTGGGCCCGCCGGATATCCGCGAGCTTTCTGGCGAGGATCGGATTGGCCATTTCCGCACGTTGCTGGCGCACGGCCCTCAATTCTTCCGCGGGGATCAGGTCGCCAAGTGGGTCGTTC
>CAYVOU010000262.1:0-3962 GCA_964453295.1 uncultured Gammaproteobacteria bacterium | reverse complement strand
ATTGACGGGACCTGGGCAGACGCCATTCGCTGGCGGATCGAAGGATAGGTGTCGGCTTGTGGCAGCTCCCCGTCAGATAGAGCCGACATGACGATAAAATCATCGGGTATCAGCATGCTGTCTTCCGAACTTGTCCGTAGCGTACTTGATTCCGCCCCGGATGCGATGCTGCTCATCGATGCGGACGGCAGGATTGTGTTCGCCAACGATCAGCTGTCGGCGCTGTTCGGCTACGGGCGCGACGAAATTATCGGCGAAAGCGTCGATTCGTTGCTGCCGCACCGTTTCCGCGACCGGCACGTCGGCCATCGGCAGCAGTACAGGAAAAGCGGACAGTTGCGCCCGATGGGGATTGGGCTGGACTTGTTTGCCCTGCGCAAGGACGGCAGCGAGTTTCCCGTCGAGATCAGTCTGAGTCCGATCAGCGACGGTGCCGCTAGCCTGGTGGCGGCGGCGATCCGCGACGTGACCGCGCGCCAGCAAATTGAGGCGGAGATCAAGGCGGCACGCGATGCCGCCGATCATGCCAACCAGGCGAAGAGCCGGTTTCTTGCCACCGCGAGCCACGACCTGCGCCAGCCGCTGCAGGTGCTGGCACTGCTGAACGGTTCCCTGAACCGAATGGTGTCGGACCCCGAGGTCACCGACGTGCTGGCGCGCCAGGCGCAGGCCGTCGAGGCGATGTCGCGCTTGCTGAATACCCTGCTCGACATCAGCAAGCTCGAGTCCGGCGCCATCCGTCCCGAAATCGCCGATGTGACGGTCGCCTCCCTGTTCGAGGAATTGCGGGGCGAGTTCGCCGGGCTGGCCAGCAGCAAGGGGCTGGCCCTGACGATAGAGCCCTGCGCGGATGCGGTGCGCACCGATCCGTCGTTAATCGGCCAGGTGCTGAGAAACCTGGTTTCCAATGCCATCAAGTACACCAACCGTGGCTGGGTGGCGCTACGCTGCCTCCATGAAAAAACCCTGGTGCGTATCGAGATCCTCGATACCGGCGTCGGCATCCGGTCCGATCAGCTCCCGTACATTTACGATGAATTCTTCCAGGTTGGTGTGTCCACTAACACTTCGCGCGACGGTTACGGGCTCGGTCTCAGCATCGTGCAGCGCGTCGTACAGCTGCTTGACGTGAAGCTCGAAGTGGAATCGGAGGTCGGCAGGGGATCGAAGTTCACGTTGGAGCTCCCCGCGAGCGGCCGAACCGTCGTCGCCGCTAAGCCTGTATCCGCGAAAAATGAGAGAGTATCGCTGGATTCGAGGCCGCACGTGCTGCTGGTTGAAGACGATGCCGCCGTTCGCAATGCGACGGAGATGCTGCTGAAAGTCGGAGGCTACAAGGTAACTGCCGTTGCCTCGCGAAAGGAGGCCTTGGGCGTTGCGGCCGAACAGGGTGACATCGACGTCGTCGTGACCGACTTCCACCTGGAGGGTGGGGAGACCGGCACCCAGGTCATTTCGTCCTTGCGCGACGTGCTGGGCGGACGCTTCAAGGCCGTGTTGATGACCGGCGACACCTCGTCCGCGATCAAGGATCTCAATCGCGATGTGCTGCTGCGGGTGGCCAGCAAGCCGATCAACGCGGACGCTTTCCTGGCGATGCTGGAAGAACTGCTTTCGGTCTGAATCTTTCACGGCAGGTTCCGACACTTGCCTCAGCGCCGTGATCGGGCTCTGAAGCCGGCGATTGCGCAATCGTTTCCGATCCTGGGGGGCATTGCCGCGCGGCGGCGGTGATCCAGGTCAAGCCGGAAGTGGAAATGGCGCGTGACGGCACCAACTGTTGATAAGATGGTCTCATGGTGCAATGCACAAGCCAGTGAGGTCGTCACATCATGAATTCACCCAAAAGCGTCGTGCCGCCCACGTCGGGCACAGCCGCCCAAGTCGAGAATCCGCTCCATTATGAACCCGCGCCGGCCCTGCTGCCGGCGCCGTATTTTTCGACGGTCCTTTCCGACACCATCGATCGGGTGGCGCACGCCAGTGCCGCCCGATTCACCGGCGGGATCTCGCCGATGGCGCTGATTAGCGCGTATCTGGATTGGGGCGCGCACCTTGCCGGCTCCCCCGGAAAATGGCTGCAGCTTTCGGAAAAGGCTGTACGCAAGGCCGTGCGTCTGAGCCATTACGCCAGCCATTGCGCATTACAGTCGGATGGCGCGCAACCCTGCATCGAATCGCTGCCCCAGGACAAACGGTTCCGGGACGAGGCCTGGCAGCGCTGGCCGTATAACCTGATCTACCAGTCGTTCCTCCTAAATCAGCAGTGGTGGCACAACGCGACCACCGGCGTGCACGGGGTCACTCGCCAGCACGAGAACGTGGTCAAATTCGCGACCCGCCAATTGCTGGACGTGTTTTCTCCCTCCAACTATCTCTTCAGCAATCCGGTGGTCATGGAACGGACGATCCGCGAAGGCGGCGCCAACCTCGTGCGCGGCGCCCGGCATTTTGCCGAAGACTGGGACCGTATCATTGCGGGCCGCAAGCCGGGCGGGGCGGAAAATTTCGTGGTCGGGCGCAACGTCGCCGCTACGCCTGGCAAGGTGGTGTTCCGCAACCGGCTCATCGAACTGATCCAATATGCACCGACGACGGCCGAAGTGCGGCCCGAGCCGGTGCTGATCGTGCCGGCCTGGATCATGAAGTACTACATACTCGATCTTTCCGCGCGCAACTCGCTGGTACGGTATCTGACCGGCCAGGGCTATACCGTCTTCATGATCTCCTGGAAAAACCCGGAAAGCGCGGATCGCGATCTTGGCATGGACGACTATCGTCGCCTCGGCGTCATGGCGGCCCTGGACGCGGTCTCGGCGATCGTTCCGGGAAGCAAGATCCACGCGGCGGGCTACTGTCTGGGCGGGACTCTGCTGGCCGTCGCCGCGGCAGCGATGGCGCGCGACGGCGACGACAGGCTGCGATCGATTACTTTTCTCGCAGCGCAGGTGGATTTCACCGAAGCCGGCGAGTTGATGCTGTTCATCAATGAAAGCCAGGTGAGCTTTCTCGAGGACATGATGTGGGAGCAGGGCTTCCTCGATACCCGCCAGATGACCGGCGCATTCCAGCTGTTGCGATCGAACGATCTGATCTGGTCCCGCATGGTACACGACTATCTGATGGGGGAGAGCACACCGGTCAACGACCTGATGGCGTGGAATGCCGATGCCACGCGCATGCCGTATCGCATGCATTCCGAATACCTGCGCAGTCTGTTCCTGAACAACGATCTCGTGGAAGGGCGCTACCGTGTCGGCGACAAGCCGATCGCACTGACGGACATCAAGGTGCCGGTGTTCGCGGTCAGTACGCTGACCGATCACGTGGCGCCCTGGCGTTCGGTCTACAAGCTCAACCTGGTTACCGACACCGAGGTGACGTTCGTGCTGACCAGCGGCGGTCACAATGCCGGCATCGTCTCCGAACCCGGCCATCCGCGCCGGCATTTCCAGCTGATGACCAAGCCGCACGACGGCCACTACATGGACCCCGATACCTGGCAGGCGCAGGCGCCGGCCCGGGACGGTTCATGGTGGCTGGCTTGGACCGACTGGCTCGCGGCGCGCTCCGGCAAAGCGGTTGCGCCGCCGGCCATGGGCGCCGCCTCGGCCGGTTACAAGCCGCTCGACGACGCCCCGGGGCGGTACGTTTACCAGGACTGAGCGTAGCGGCGGCCGCGTCGCCGGATTCCGCGCGCTTTCGCGGACAGCGCAGCGCGCCATCGATTACCCTTGAGCGAATTCCAGGCAACGACGAAAGGTGTCATTTTGTCCTCCGAGTCGGAAAAAAACGCATCCGAAATATCGAAGCACAACGCGGCGCAGCGGGGCGACTCGCGACCCGATGTCAAGAAAGTCGGGACTGGCGCTTCGGCGGACCAGGCGAAACGGCCGCGGGTCATGCTGGTGGAGGACAGTGCCGTGGACATGGAATTGCTGTCCGCGTTGCTGGCTCACATG
>CAYVOU010000261.1:0-3966 GCA_964453295.1 uncultured Gammaproteobacteria bacterium | reverse complement strand
TCTGAATGGGTCTGCGGACCGATAATTTCTTACTTGGAGTTCAATGGCTTATGTACGCGGTGATCAAAACGGGCGGCAAGCAGTACAAGGTGTCTGAGGGCGACACGGTCAAGGTCGAAAAGCTCCCTGCAGACGCGGGCGCCGAGGTCGAGATCACCGACGTGTTGATGGTGGTGGACGGCGACAAGATCGCGGTAGGCGCACCGTTGGTGGAAGGCGCCAAGGTCTCAGCCAAAGTGATGAGCCACGGCCGTGGCAACAAGGTGCGCGTGATCAAATTCCGCCGCCGCAAGCACCACCGCAAGCAGATGGGTCACCGGCAGGCCTACACGGAGCTGCAGATCACCCGGATCGAAGGTTGAGTTCAAAGGTCGCCGGCATCCCGCAACCGAATCTATATCAGGATTGAGCAAACATGGCACATAAGAAGGCAGGCGGCAGTACCCGTAACGGCCGCGATTCAGAATCGAAGCGTCTGGGCGTGAAGAGATTCGGCGGCCAGTTCGTCAAGGCGGGCAACATTCTCGTCCGTCAGCGCGGCACGGAATATCATCCCGGTGAGAACGTTGGCCTGGGGCGTGACCATACCCTTTTCGCCACCGTCGACGGCCATGTGAAGTTTGCGGTGAAGGGTCAAAACAACCGGACTTTCGTCAACGTCGTTCCGGCCTGACGGCCACTGCCTGCGAAACAACGAAAACCCCGTCGCTGACGGGGTTTTCTGTTTCTGGGCCGGTAAACTTGCCACACTCGCATATATGAAATTCGTCGATGAAGTTACTATCCGTGTCGACGCCGGCAAGGGCGGCGATGGCTGCATGGGTTTCCGGCGCGAGAAGTTTATCCCCTTCGGCGGCCCCGACGGCGGCGATGGCGGTGATGGCGGCAGCGTCTATCTCATCGTCGATGAAGGCCTCAATACCCTGGTCGATTTCCGCTACGAGCGCATGTTCCGTGCCGAGAACGGACGCCCCGGTGCCGGCGCCCAATGCACCGGCCGCGCCGGCGCCGACAAGGTGATCCGCGTGCCGCTGGGCACCCTGGCCTACGATGCCGGCACCGGCGAGCTGCTGGGCGACCTGGTCCGCGGTGGAGAGCGGCTGCTGGTGGCGCGGGGCGGACGCCACGGCCTGGGAAACATGAACTTCAAGAGCAGCACCAACCGGGCGCCTCGCAAGACCACCAAGGGCGAACCGGGCGAGGTCCGCGAATTGCGGCTGGAACTGCGGTTGCTGGCGGACGTCGGCGTGATGGGCATGCCCAATGCCGGCAAATCCTCGCTGATCCGCGCCGTTTCGGCGGCGCGGCCCAAGGTGGCCGACTATCCTTTTTCCACGCTTTACCCCAGCCTCGGCGTGGTGCGCTCAGGTAGCGGGCAGAGTTTCGTCATTGCCGACGTGCCGGGGCTGATAGAAGGGGCAGCCGAAGGGGTGGGCCTGGGTGTACAGTTTCTGCGTCACCTGCAACGTACCCGCCTGCTGTTGCACCTGGTCGACGTCTCGGACGTCGACCCGGGCCGGGACCCGGTGGCGGAGTTCAACACGGTGGAAAACGAGCTGCGCAAGTACAGCGACACGCTGCACGCCCGCGAGCGCTGGCTGGTGCTGAACAAGATAGACCTGTTGCCCGCCGATAGACGGGAGCCGCGCTGTGCCGAGGTGGTCGAAGGCATAGGCTGGACGGGATCGGTGTTTGCCATCTCCGCGGTCACCGGCGAGGGCTGCGAGCCGCTGATGCGCCGGATCCAGGAGCGCCTCGACAAGATGCTGGCCGCCGAGGCCGAAGCCGAGGCGGTCCCGGAAGCCCCGGGGCAGATCGACGACGAAACGAACTGAGGCCGGATTGCCGCCATGACCCGCACGACGATAGCCGGGATGCGCCGCTGGGTGGTGAAGATAGGCAGCGCCATCGTGACGAACGAGGGCAAGGGCCTCAACCAGGCCTCGATCGAGGCCTGGGCCGCGGATGCCGCCGCCCTCTGGCGCGAAGGCGTCGAGGTCGTGCTGGTCAGTTCCGGGTCCATCGCCGAAGGTGTCGCCCGCCTGGGTTGGAAGCAGCGGCCGCATGCCCTGCACGAGCTGCAGGCGGCGGCGGCCGTCGGCCAGATGGGGCTGGTCCAGGCCTACGAATCCTGCTTCAAGCAGCAGGGCATACGCACCGCGCAGGTGCTTCTGACTCACGACGACGTCGCCAACCGCCAGCGCTACCTCAACGCGCGCACCGCCCTGCGCAGCCTGCTCAAGCTGAAGGTGATCCCGGTGGTCAACGAAAACGACACCGTGGCCACCGAGGAGATCCGCTTCGGCGACAATGACACGCTCGCCGCGCTGGTGGCGAACCTGATTGAAGCCGATTTGCTCGTGATCCTCACTGACCAGGCCGGCCTGTACGATCGCGACCCGCGCCAGGACCCCGGCGCCCGGCTGATCAGCGAAGGCCGCGCCGGCGACCCGGCCCTGGAGGCCATGGCCGGCGAGGGCGGGGTCTGGGGCCGCGGCGGGATGCGGACGAAGATGCGCGCGGCCCGTCTGGCGGCGCGTTCGGCCACCGATACGGTAATTGCCTCGGGCCAGGAACCGCGGCTGCTTGCACGCCTGCGCCAGGGCGAGACCCTGGGCACCCTGCTAGTGGCCGGCGACAGCGCTCTGGCCGCCCGCAAGCAGTGGCTGGGCAGCGGTCTCAAGGTGCAGGGCAGCCTCTGGCTGGACGAGGGCGCGGTCAAGGTGCTGAAACAGCACGGCCGCAGCCTGCTGGCGGTGGGGGTGAAGGCGGTGGACGGCGACTTCGCCCGTGGTGCGCTGGTGGCCTGCCTGGATCCGCAGGGCGTGGAGGTGGGAAGGGGGCTGGTCAACTACTCGGCGGCGGACACGCGCGCCATCAAGGGCGTCCCCAGCGATCGCATCGAGGCAATCCTGGGCTACGTCGACGAGCCGGAGTTGATCCACCGCGACAATCTGGTGCTGGTCTGAATGGCGCGCCGGGCCGGTGACGGCCGGAAAGTGGAAAGCAGAACGCCGCGCAAAGCGCGGCGTTCAGGACTGCTGAAACAGGTTTGGCGGTTACAGCGCGCGGATGCGCGTGGTCAGCCGGGACTTGTGCCGCGCCGCCTTGTTGGCGTGAATGATGCCCTTGGCCGCCATGCGGTCGAGAACGGGCTCGGCGGTCTTGAAGGCGGCCTCGGCGGCCGTCTTGTCCTGGGCGTCGATCGCGCGCACGACATTCTTGATCGAGGTCCGCATCATCGAGCGACGCGCAGTATTGTGCTCACGGCGCTTTTCGGACTGTTTGGCACGCTTCCGGGCGGATTTGATGTTGGCCAACGTTCTACTCCTGGAAAATGAACCCGGGCCGGCCGGTTCGGCCTCCCGCAAAGGCGCGAAACTATGCGGCTTTCGGCCTGATTTGTCAATCCTGTATGATACGCCGCTGCCGGCCCGCCCGGCACCTCGATCCGGCTTCATATGACCGTCCGGCGCGCATGCCGGCAAGAAAGGGTGTCCCCTGAGCCTGCGTCTGTTTCGATCCGTCGCCACGACCAGCGCCATGACCCTGATTTCAAGGGTGCTGGGGTTCCTGCGGGACATCGTCATCGCCAAGTATTTCGGTGCCAGCTACGCCGCCGACGCTTTTTTCGTCGCCTTCCGGATCCCCAATTTCTTCCGCCGGCTGTTCGCTGAGGGGTCGTTCTCGCAGGCCTTCATCCCGATACTGGCGGAGTACAAGACCCAACGCCCGCATCAGGACGTGCAGGCCCTGGTCGATAGGGTCGCTGGTACCCTGGCGGCGGTGTTGCTGGCGGTGTCGATCCTGGCAGTCGTGGCCGCGCCGGTTTTCGTCCTGGTGTTCGCCCCGGGTTTTATCGAGCATCCGGATAAGGCCCGGATCACCGCTGAAATGCTGCGGGTCACCTTCCCCTACCTGCTTTTTATTTCCCTGGCGGCTTTTGCCGGCTCTATCCTCAACACA
>CAYVOU010000260.1:0-3973 GCA_964453295.1 uncultured Gammaproteobacteria bacterium | reverse complement strand
CCTGAAGGCGCCGTTCCCCCGGTGCCGCCAGCCAGTTCTGGATTTATGTTCTTGAACTGGCGCCAAAACTTTGGGTACTAAGTTTCTCACGAATGTCCAGGGCGGGCAAATCCCGGCTGGTGGCTGCAAACAGCCAGCGCAGGGTCCGATCGCTCCCGGCAAACAGGCTCGTGAGGGCTACTGTTGCTTTTACGCTACGCCTGGAAATCTTTACTTCCTGCCCGGAACGGAATTCCGGATGGCGGTTCAGCTTCTTGAGCGTCAGAACAGCCATTCCCAGTGCCCAGAGGCAGAAACGGCGCAGCCCGGTTTCCGATGCCGGCAGCATCAGGGTGTAGGCCAGCGCGTTTTCCAGGTGACCGCGGGCCACGGCTATCAATTCGCCGAGGGCGTCGCCGAAACCCGGCGGCCGGGGCCCGTCGCCGACACTGGAAAGGTCGACGCCGTGGCGCAGGAAGATGTCGCGGGGCAGCCAGCAGGCGCCGCGGCGGCGATCCTCCCAGATATCCTTGAGGATGTTGGTCATCTGCAATCCTTGGCCAAATGAGACTGCAAGCCGCATCAGCGGTTCCCGCAGTGCGGCAATGGCCGGCGAGTATTCGCAGAACAGTTCGGTCAGCATCTCGCCGACGACGCCCGCCACGTAGTAGCAATAACGGTCCATGGCCGGCAGGTCGGCGAGCCCGTCCAGGGTCTCGTGCTCCTGGTAGTAGGCCATGCCCTGGGCCATGATGCGCACACAGCGGACCAGCGCGGCCCGCTGGTTGGCGGTGAAGCTGTGGGTGATGCGGATCACCGCCGGCGTATTGCGGACCAGGTCGCGCTCCGCCTCCAGCAGTTGCGGCGACAGCAGCGGGTACAATTCCGTGGCAAAGGCCTCCGGGTCGGCATTGCCGGCCACCACCTCGATGAACTGTTCGGCGTAGCGGCGCTGCTGTTCGGCCGACAGGCCGGGGTCGTCCTCGATGGTGTCGGCGATCCGGCACAGCAGATAGCCATTGCTGACGACCCGGCACAAGGCCGGTGGGAGCTGCGGTATCGTCAGGGCAAAGGTGCGCGATACGCCCTGCAGGCTTTGAACCTGATAGGCTTCGTCCGCGGCAGTGGGTAATGACATGGGTTTCGTTCGGTTTGGTGAACCGGCGGGCGGTCCTGAGTCTTTAAGAAGCGCGCTAGTTTAACCGACCCGGCTGTCGTAAGCAGCAAAGCCGCGCCACATGCCCCGATGCCTGGCCCGCCGCGCCGTCCGGAACGGATACAATCGTCACTCCATCATGAATATCGAACCGCCAATGCCGCGAACAGGACGGGTGCCGGGCCGGCGGCGCATTCCGCCGGCGTGCTGACCGTCCACCAGAGCAACCGCGTCGAAAGGCTGGCGGCGCGCCTGGTCGCGAACCTCGCAATACCGGCGGGAGGCGCCATGGCGCCGGAGATCGTCGTATCCCCCAGCCAGGGCATGGCCCGGTGGCTGCAGCTGCAGATCGCCGATCGGCTCGGCGTCTGCGCCAACGTGCGGTTTCCCCTGCCGGCGGCGTTCATCTGGGACGTTTTCCGCGCCGCCATACCGGCGTTGCCGGACATCTCGCCGTACACACCGGCAGTGGCGACGTGGCGGATCATGGAGGCGCTGGCCGAGTTGCCGCGCGAGGAATCGTACGCACCGCTGGCCGCCTACCTGCGCGATCGCGACGATCGCAAGCGCTACGAACTGGCGCGGCGGATCGCGGAGGCCTTCGACCAATATCTGCTGTTCCGCCCGGACTGGATCCGGACCTGGGAGCGGGGCGGCGGTGAAGGCTGGCAGCCGGCACTGTGGCGGCGTTTGGCCCAGGGCGGTCGGCCGGCGCATTGGGTGCACGCCCAGGATGCCTTTTTCGAACGTTGCGGGGCGGCGGCACAATGGCCGGCCGCGCCGGCGCTGCCGCGGCGGATGTTTCTTTTCGGCCTGCCGGCCATGTCCCCGGCCTACGTGGACGTCATTGAACGGCTGGCGAGCGGTATCGAGGTGCATCTCTTCCTGCTGAACCCCTGCCGCCAATACTGGGGTGACATCCTGGCCGATCGCGAACAGGCCCGGCTGGCCGACGGGACGCAACCGGAGGCTCTTTACCTGGAAACCGGCCATCCCCTGCTGGCCTCGCTGGGGCGGCCGGCGCGCGAGTTCATCGATCGTGTCGTTGAACTGGGCGGGATCGACGAGGATGACTTCGAACCGCCGCCCGGGGACAGTCTGCTGCAGCTCGTGCAGGCGGACATCCTCGACCTGCGCGACCGCGGCCGCGGCGAAGTGGCGCCGGCGACGGTCGGCGACGGCGACGACTCGATCCAGATCCATGCCTGCCACAGCCCGATGCGCGAAGTCGAAGTGCTCCACGACCGGCTGCTCGCGATGTTCGAAGCGGCCGAGCGCGACGGTCCCGGACTGCATCCCTCCGACGTCATGGTCGTAGCGCCCGACATGGCCGCTTATGCCCCGTATGTCGCCGGCGTATTCGGCGCCGCGAAGGGGGCGCGCCGCATTCCCTATTTCATGGCGGCCGGCGGCGCCTTGTCGCAATCGCTGCTCTGCGAAACGCTGTTCGCCCTGCTGGATCTGCCCGACAGCCGGCTGAGCGCGGAAGCCGTGCTGGCGCCGCTGGAGACGCCGGCGGTGCAACGGCGCTTCGGACTGGACGACGAAGCGCTTGCACGCCTGCGGCGCTGGGTACGGGAAACGGGCGTGCGCTGGGCCCTGGATGCCGGCCAGCGCGAGAGCCTGGGCCTGCCGGCGTCGACCGCCAACACCTGGCAGGCCGGCCTGGATCGGATGCTGCTCGGCTACGCCATGCCGGGCGCGGAGGGCGGCCTGTTCGCCGGCGTGCTGCCCTACGACGAAGTGGAAGGCACGCAGGCGGCGACGCTTGCCGCTTTTCTCGCCTACCTGGATACGCTGCTCGAATACCGCCGGCGTCTGGCAAGGCAGCGACCGCCGGTCGAGTGGGCGGAAACGATGACGGCGCTGGCGGCGGCGTTCTTCGATCCGCGCGACGAGGAGGAGGACAGCCTGCAGGCCCTGTGCGACGTCTTCGCCGGGATCGGCCGCGACGCGCGCCTGGCGGGCGCGCAAGCGCCGGTCAGCCTGGCGGTGTTCGCGGCCGAACTGCGGCATCGGCTGGATCAGACGCAGCGCCGCCCGATGAACCTGGGCGGCGGCGTCTGCTTCTCGGAGATGGCGCCGGCGCGCGGCCTGCCGTTCGAAGTGGTCTGCCTGCTTGGGATGAACGACGGGGCCTATCCGCGCCTGGACCGGCGCCCCGACTTCGACCTGATGGCCGGCGATCGCCGGCGGGGCGACCGCCTGCGGCGCGACGAGGATCGCCAGGTCTTCCTCGACTTCCTGCTGGCCGCCCGCCGTCGCGTCTATATCAGCTACCTCGGCAACGACATCCGCGCCAACGACCCGCTGCCGCCGTCCGTGCTGATCAGCGAACTGCTGGACGCGCTGAACCGCGGCTTCCGCCTGCCGGCCGCCGACGGCCGCACGATCGAGCAACGCCTGGTCGTGCCCCAGCCACTGCAGGCGTTCAGTACGCGCTATATCGATGCCGCCGACGCGAGCAACCGCTGGGCGGAACGCTACGACCGCCGGATTTCGGACATCTTTGCCGTCCAGGACGAGATCACCCGCAAGATCGTGTCCGCCCTGGAGGTGACGCTGTCGTCGCGTGATCGCAGCAGGCTGATCAAAGACTATGCGACCAGCGTCGAGGCCTACGACCTTTTTCTGCAGGGAAAGGATCACTTTGGCCGCCGTTCGGGTGAGGACAATGTCCTGGCCCGGCAGTTTTACGAACAGGCGATTGCAATAGCGCCTGGATTTGCCCGTGCCTATGCGGCCCTGGCGCTGACTCACGCCACCAGCGCGATCAGTGGCTGGGGGGCGCCCCTGGAGCAGTCGCTGGCGCAGGCCGAGGTCCTGGTGAACAAGGCC